>NZ_JBQOUX010000150.1:0-12259 GCF_052216785.1 Streptomyces sp. JW3
CCCGCGCCCCTTGAGGGACGTCCACCGCACGTACTCAAGGGGCGCGGGGAACTGCGCGAGCAACCACGGACCACCCGCAGCCGCCCCGCGACGCGAAGGCCCCCTACATCCGGCTCAAGCTCGCCGCAGCGAAGAGTACGTCCCTGATCGCCTCCCGGTCCCCGGACTGCCCGGCCGCCGCCTCCTCCGGAGGAACCCGCCCCGCCGCCAGCCGGCAGAACTCCACGTCGTCCAGGGCGACATACGCCACCTCGTGCTCAGCGGAGCCCACCGCCGCCGGTGAGTCCAGCGGGATGTACCACTGCCCGCCGCCCGACCCCTCGATCTCCAGCCGCAGACTGCGCCCCGGCGCCCCCGCCGCCACCAGGTGCCGCTGCGCCCCGGGCGCGGCCTTCCCGGACCGGCGGCGCTCCGCGAGCACCGCGGGCAGCATCCGGGCCGCGAGGTCGATCATGCGGTTGAGGTGCCGCGCGGCCGGCGGATCGTAGGGATAGTTCACCGCCTCCGCGATGTCCTCGGCGTGCACCCAGCACTCGAAGGCCCGGTCCAGCATCGCGTCCCGCAACGGCAGCTCGAAGTCGCCGTACGCCACCGGCATCCGGCCCGCGCCGGCGTCCCGTCCGGGCTCGCCGCCGCCGGTGAACGCCGTGGTCCGGATCAGCGCGTGGCTCTGCTCCCGCCAGGGCGCGCGCACCGCGCGGGTGGGCGGCAGGTGCGAGCCGCGCCAGTACGCCTCGGTACGGCCGGCCGGTGCCGGGGTCCGGGCCGCGAGGTCGCCGAGCGGGTCGGCCAGCCCGAGGGCGAGGGCGACCAGGCCGTCGACCGCCAGCAGGTGGGCGATGACCCCGGCGACGGTGGTGCGGCGGCCGGCCGTCCCGTCGTCCGCGAACCAGCGCAGCCGCACCGGAGCGTGCCATTCCGCGTCCCCGAAGTCCTGGAGCAGGGCATCCAGCCGGGCGGTCTCGGCGTCGTACGGCATGGTCCACTCGGGGACCGGGATGCGCGGCGGGCGGCGTTCCAGGCAGCCGTCCAGGACGCGGGTGCGCAGGGCCGGGTTCGGGTCGAGGGTGTCCGGCGGCTGGAGCAGTTCGACCGCCTGCCGCAGCCGGCGGCCCTCCTCGGTACAGGCCGCGCAGTCGTCGAGATGCCGGTCGACGGCGGCGGCCTCCTCCGGCGAGCAGGCGGCCAGCGCCCAGGCGCCGAGCAGGGACTTCAGTACCGGGTGCGCCAGCGCGAGCGGCGCGGCGGGCGACGGCAGCGGCAGACCGCCGTCCTCCAGGGAGACCCGGGGCAGCGGTATCCGGGGCCGGCCGCCACCGGACCCCGGCCCGCCGGGCCCATCGGGCCCACCCGGCCCACCGGGCACGCCGGACCCATCGGCTCCGCCGGGACCGTACGGCTCCGGTTCCTCCCGCCGCTCCGGCGCCCCGTCGCAGTCACCCATGTCACCCATGTCATCCATGTCACCGATGTCACCGATGTCGCCGGTGTCACCCACGCCGCTCATGCCGCGCCTCCGTAGCCGGGCGGCGCCTCGGGCGGGTCGCCGGGGGCCGTCGTGTCGTGGGCGGTGGACAGGAGCTGGAGGCCCAGCCGGAGGCGGCGGCGGGCCTCGTCCTCGGTGATGCCGAGGTCGGCGGCGGTCTGGCGGTAGTCGCGGCGCTGGAAGTAGGCCCGCTCCAGGGCGGACCGCAGCGGCGCGGGCATGGACTGGACGATGTAGTCGGCGCGGGCGGCGACCGACGCCTGGCGCACCCGGCGCTCCAGGTCCTCGGCGGTGCCGGGGCCGCCGCGGGCGAGCGCGGCCGTCCCGGTGGCCCGCAGCCGCCGCACGGCCAGCCGGCGGGTGAGTTCGGCGACGTACGTGCGCAGTGGTCCGCGCTTGGGGTCGTAGGCGTCGGGGTGCTCCCAGAGGTGGGTGAAGACCTCGCGGGTGAGGGCGTCGGCGGCACTCTCGTCGGCGAGCACCCGGTGGGCGAGGCCGTGCACGAGGGAGGCGAACCGGTCGTACAGCTCGCCGAGGGCGGCGGCCTCGCCGCGGGCGAGCCGCTGCTGCATCTTGCGGTCCCAGCGGAGCGGTGTGCTCTTCATCGCCATAAGGCCCCTTCACCCCCTGGTACTGCCCTGGTGCTGCCCTGGTGCCAACGTCCAGCCTGCGGCCATCGTCTTCTCGAATGTAGTCGGCACGTATGACGGCGCACGCCCCTTTGCGGCAATGCGCGCCCCGGGGAGCGCCCCGGATGGTAGGGACCGTGCGCGGACCGTGCGGGCGGACCGAAGGGGATCGTGAGGAACGGAAACAAGCCGCTTCCGGTCGGTTCTCGTTTTCCCCGGCGCGTTTGCGGGAACGGCCGGTGGGCAGGCGCGCGCCCAAGGAAGCGTAGGTGTGTCTTCCGATTCGCGTTCGCGTAGGGATTCGCGCAAGGGAAGGAGGGCTTGGCGGTGACGTTTCAGGTGACCGGGGACGAGCGGGGCGGCTGGACCGTCGTCCAGGTGTCGGGCGAGCTGGACCTGGTGACGTCGCCGGCGCTGCGCCAGCGGGTGCACGACGCCGTGGCCGAAGGGCGCCACAGCCTGGTCCTCGACCTCTCCGACGTACTGTTCTGCGACTCCAGCGGCGTGGGGGTGCTGATCGCCTCCCGCCGCCTCATACGTTCCTGCCAGGGCCGGCTGCGGCTGATCCTGCCCGCCCAGGGCGCCGTCGACGGCTCGCACGTCAACCGGGTCCTCGGCGCGCTGGGCGTGCGCCGGCTGTTCGACGTCCATCCCGACGTCGCCTCGGCGACCGGCGACGAACCGCGTCCGCTGTCCGCCTAGCATCATCGTTTCGTCACACCGTTGTACCGGTATTCACCCGGTCTTGGGGCAGACGTCACTTTTCGTCGCCCGGCGCTCCCCGCGGTCGTAGGCTCCCAACGACGTGAGGCGGCCGGAGAAGGACGCGAGGCGGCCGGAGAAGAGGGAGCAGAGATGGTCAGCAACGAGAACGAGCGCAGGATCGCCGACCGGTTCGCCACCTTCGACCAGAACGGCAACGGCTGCATCGACCGCGAGGACTTCGGCGAGGCGGCCAGGGCGCTGCTCGCGGAGTTCGCCGTCGCGGCCCGCTCCGAGCGGGGCCAGGCGCTGTACGGCGGTGCCGAGGCGTTCTGGCAGGGCATGGCCGGTATCGCCGACCGGGACGGTGACCAGCGCATCACCCGCGAGGAGTTCGTCACCGGCGCGGTCAAGCGGCTGCGGGACACCCCGGACCGGTTCGCCGAGATCGCCCGGCCCTTCCTGCGCGCGGCGCTCGCGGTCGCCGACTCCGACGGCGACGGAGCCGTCACGGTCGAGGAGACCGCCCGGCTGCTGACCGCGCTCGGCGTGCCCGCCCCCACCGCCCGTCCGGTGGCCGAGGGGCTCGACGCGGACGGCGACGGAAAGGTCGTGGAAGCGGACGTCGTGCCCGCCTTCGCCCGCTACTTCACGGTGGCGGACTGACGGGCCGGGCGAATCCGGTCCGGGGCGTCACCGTTCGTGGCGCCCGGTGATCACGGAGGGTTTTGCCGGGTCGTGTCCCGGGCGGGACCCGTCACAGCCCGCAGTCGGCGGCGGGCTCCGGTACGTTGTCCGGATCGCGGCCTGTTCGACTCCCTATGGGCGGCGTCGCACAGTATGACGCACGGGTACTCCTTCGCGCTGGAATATGCCCGAAGCGCTTGTTGGCGTGACTGTACGTCAACCATGCTGTCTCACAAGGGAGTCACGGTCCGTGATCCCCGTCTGTCCCTGTCTGTCCCTGTCCTGGCCGTTGTTCCGGCCATAGGTGCGAGTGTCTGTCGGTTCGGATGGTGTGAGCGGTGCAGGTGCTTCAAGTGCAGCTGGAGATCCGGCCCGACCCCGCGGAGGTCGGGCGGGCCCGCAGATGGGCCCGTTCGAGACTGGCCGGGTCGGGGATACGGGACGACGAGCCGCTCGCCGAGGCCCTGGTCCTGCTCGTCTCCGAACTGGTCACCAACGCGGTGGTGCACACCGGCCGGCCGGCCGTGCTCCGGCTCTGTCTGCCGTGCGGCGGGCCGGGGACGGCGGACGAGGCCACCGTCCGGCTGGAGGTGGCCGACACCAGCGGGCGGGCGCCGGTGTACCGGTGCCCGGACGGTGACGCGACCGGCGGCCGGGGACTGGCCCTGGTCGACGGGCTCGCCGACCGCTGGGGCTGGACCCGGGACGAGGCCGGCAAGCGCATCTGGTGCGAACTGGACCGCTGCGCCCAACGCCCGGAGCCCGCCGCCGACTGCGCCGTGACGGCGGCGTTCGAGGGGCTGGCGGCGTACGAGGCGGTGTGAGGCCGGGACGCGTGGCCCCCGGGCCGGCCGGGGTGCGCCCCGATGCGCCCGGCCGTGCTTCCGTGCGCTTCCACCATGAAACTGGACATATACGCGCGAATACCATCGATGTCCGTTGACGGTACGTGACGGCTCATTCACGCTGATGGTCAGCGATTCGCCGTGAGGGGACGGCGAGGGCCGGTACGGAAGCCCTCGGCGAGTGTGGGTCGCGACGCGACGGCGATCCCCTCACGGCTTCGGGGCCGAGGCGGAACGCCGGGTCGGGCGGCGGTGCGCGGCGCCGGTCTCGGGGTGAGGCCGCCGCCCCGCCGCCCGGTCGCGGCCGGGTAGTCGAGAAAGTTATCCACAGGGTGTGGAGAAAAAGTGTGGGCCGGGACAGTCGCGGTTGTCCACAGGCCCGGAAATCGGCTGGGGCGTTGTCGGACCCCGGCCCTACCGTTTTCGCATGACCTACCGCGACGTAGCCACCCGACCGGTGCTGACCTGGGCCTGCACCGCCCTCGGCGCCCGGCTGCCGGTGGCCATGGCGCCACTCGCCCTGGTGTTCCTGGTCCGGGACCGGCCGGGCGGGTACTCCCTGGGCGCGGCGCTCGCCTCGGTGTATGTGCTGGGAGAGATCGTCGGGGCGCCGCTGCTCGGTCTGCGGCTGCGGCCCGGCCGGGCCCGCCGGCACCTGACGGCGGGCCTGCTCGCCGGCGCCGCCGCCTTCGCCGGGCTCGGACTGCTGCCGCGGGCGCCCGGCGCGGCGCTCGCCGCCTTCGCGTTCCTGGCCGGGGCCGCGCCCGCCGCGGCGGCCGGCGGACTGCGCACCCTGCTCACCGAACTGGTCCCGGAGCGGTCCGTCGCCCAGGCCCTGTCCGTCGAGTCGATACTGACCTCCGGGGTGTGGGCCGTCTCCCCGGCCACCGTCACCGGCCTCGCCCTGGGCGCCGCCCCGCGGATACCACTGCTTCTCGCGGCCGGCCTGATGGCCGCCTCCGCCGCCGGACTGCGGTTGCTGCCCGCCGGCTGGGGCGGCAAGGGCGGTCCTGCGGTCCCCGGGGCCGCGCGCGAGCCGGTGCTGCGCGTGCTGGCCGCCGCCTGGCCGGTGTACGTCACGGGCGCGGCCGGCCTCACCCTCCTCGGCCTCGCCGAGATCGTCCTGCCGGCCCTGCTGGAGCAGCGCGGCATCGGCGTCGGCTGGGCCGGTCCGCTGCTGGTGGGCCTGGCCGTCGGCTCGGCCGCCGGGGCCTTACTGTACGGACTGCGGTCCTGGCCGGGGCTGTCGCGCACCCGCAGCGCGGTGCTGCTGTGCGGTACGTCGCTGTGCGTGGTGTGGGTGGCGCTGATACCCGGCACGGCCGCGATCGCGGCGGGGCTGACCGTCGGCGGCATGCTCCAGTCCGGTGCGCTGCTCACCCGCAACCTCGCGCTGCGCGAGGCCCTGCCGCCGGGCGCCCTGGCCGCCGGCTACTCGGTGATGTACGCCGTCGCGGGCGCGGGTTACGCGGCGTCGGGCGGCCTGGCCGGTGTCCTGCTCGACGTGGCCGCCCCGTCCACCGCGATCCTGTCCGGCGTCGGCCTGACCCTCGCCCTCACCGCGGCCGGCTGGTACGGCGAGACCCGCCGCGGCCCTGGGCCACGGGGTGCCGTTCCCGCCCCGGGGGTCCGCTCACCGGGCGCCGTTCCCGCCCCGGGCACCCCGCTACCGAACCCCGCCCCCGCCCCCGCTGCGGAAGGTCCGCCGGTAGGTGGTCGGGGTGACGCCGAGGGTCGTCTGTAGGTGCTGGCGCATCGACTGGGCCGTGCCGAAGCCCGCCTCGCGGGCCACCTGGTCCACCGACAGGGCGGTCGACTCCAGCAGCTGCCGGGCCCGTTCGACGCGCTGCCGGGTCAGCCACTGGCCGGGGCTGACCCCGACCTCCTCGCGGAACCGGCGGGTGAACGTACGGACCGACATCGCCTCCCGCTCCGCCATGTCCCGCAACTGGATCGGCTCGTGCAGCCGGCCCAGCGCCCAGGCGCGGGCGGCGGTGGTGGACGCCTGCTGCGGGTCGGGCACCGGCCGTTCGATGAACTGCGCCTGTCCGCCGTCGCGGTGCGGCGGCACCACGGTCCGCCGGGCCACGTCGTTGGCGACGGCCGTCCCGTGGTCCCGGCGCACCAGGTGCAGGCACAGGTCGATGCCGGCCGCGACCCCGGCCGAGGTCAGCACGTCGCCGTCGTCCACGAACAGCACGTCCGCGTCGACCCGGACCCTCGGGAAGAGCCGCTGGAAGTGCTCGGCCGACGCCCAGTGGGTGGTCGCCGGGCGGCCGTCGAGCAGCCCGGCGGCGGCGAGCACGTACCCGCCGGTGCAGATGGCGACCAGCCGGGTGCCGGGCCGGACCAGGGCGAGGGCGGCGGCCAGTTCGGCGGTCAGCACGCCCTCCTCGTAGACCGGCCCCCTCTCGTAGGAGGCGGGCACCACGACCGTGTCGGCGCCGGCCAGCGCCTCCGGTCCGTACGCCACCAGGATCTCGAAGTCGGCGTCGGTGGCGACCGGGCCCGGTGGCCGGACCGAGCAGGTGACGACGTCGTACAGCGCGCGCCCGGCGACGTCCCGGGCCTTGCCGAAGATGCGCTGCGGGATGCCCAGTTCGAAGGGGAGCACGCCGTCCAGGGCGAGGACGACGACACGATGCGGGCGGTGGGACGGGCGACCGGACGTCATGGCCCGATCCTAGCGAACCATGTCCTTCGGGCCACTCGATCGGGGCGGCCGGATGCCGCAGGCTCCAGGACGTGACTCATGACGTGACCGAGACAAGCGCACGCGAGCGCGCCGCCGGACCGCGGCCCGGACCCGCCCGGCCCCGCCGCCGCGGGGTGCACCGCGCCTGGTTCGTCGCCGCCGTCACCTTCGTGACGATCGTCGGCGCCGCCGCCTTCCGCTCCGTGCCCGGCATCCTCATCGACCCGCTGCACGCCGAGTTCGGCTGGTCCCACGGCACGATCGGCGCCGCCGTCTCCGTCAACCTGGCGCTCTACGGGCTGACCGCCCCGTTCGCCGCGGCGCTGATGGACCGGTTCGGCATCCGGCAGGTGGTCGCCGTCGCGCTGACCGTGATCGCGCTCGGCTCCGGGCTGACCGTCTGGATGCAGTCGGCGTGGCAACTGCTGCTCTGCTGGGGGCTGCTGGTCGGCCTCGGCTCCGGTTCGATGGCGCTGGCCTTCGCGGCCACCGTCACCAACCGCTGGTTCACCACCCGGCGCGGCCTGGTCAGCGGCGTCCTCACCGCCGCCTCCGCCTCCGGCCAGCTGATCTTCCTGCCGCTGCTGTCCTGGATGGTCGAGGAGCACGACTGGCGCCCGGCGGCCGTCACCGTCGCCCTCGCCGCGCTCGCCGTCGTCCCGTTCGTCTGGCTGCTGCTGCACGACCACCCGGCCGACCTCGGCCAGAAACCGTACGGCGCCGACGAGTTCGTACCGAAACCCGCCCCCGTGCCCGGCGCCGCGCGCCGCACCCTCGGCGTGCTCTTCTCCGCCGCGCGCACCGGGCCGTTCTGGCTGCTGGCCGGCACCTTCGCGATCTGCGGCGCCTCCACCAACGGCCTGGTGCAGACCCACTTCGTGCCCGCCGCGCACGACCACGGCATGCCGGTCACCGCCGCCGCCTCGCTGCTCGCCGTCATCGGCGTCTTCGACGTGGTCGGCACCATCGCCTCCGGCTGGTTCACCGACCGCTTCGAGGCCCGCCGCCTGCTCGCCGTCTACTACGCCCTGCGCGGCGTCTCCCTGCTCTTCCTCCCCATGCTCCTGGCGCCCACCGTGCACCCCCCGATGATCTTCTTCATCGTCTTCTACGGCCTCGACTGGGTCGCCACCGTGCCACCCACCCTGGCCCTGTGCCGGGAGCGGTTCGGCGACGACAGCGCGATCGTCTTCGGCTGGGTGCTCGCCTCCCACCAGGTCGGCGCCGCCCTGGTCGCCTTCCTCGGCGGCGTCGCCCGCGATGTCTTCGGCTCCTACGACGTCGTCTGGTACGCCTCCGGCGCGCTGTGCGCGGCGGCCGCCCTGATGGCCCTGGTGATCCGCCGCCGCCCGGCCGGACGGGACGCCTAGCCCGGCAGCCGGGACAGCCGTTCGCCCTGGCGGCGGTCGATCGCCTTGGCGATGCGGAGGGCGTCGTGGGCGAGTTCGCGGAGCATGCCGCTGATCGGGTTGGTGAAGCCGGTGAAGTACAGGCCGGGCGCCGGCCTGGGGGAGCGGGCGCCGTGGGCGGTGGGGCGGCCGCGCGCGTCCAGCACATCCAGGTGGCCGACGAGGGAGGTGAGGCCGCGGTCGTAGCCGGTGGCCGCGATCACCGCGTCGGGGGCGATGCGGTCGCCGTCCGCGAGGACCACCTTGCCGTCCTCGAAACCGTCCACGGCGGCCACCACCTCGATCCGCCCCCGGCGCACCGCGTCGATCAGGCCGACGTCCTGCACCGGGATGGCGCCCTGCTTGACGCGGCTGTAGAGGCCGGTGTCCGGGCGGGGCAGGCCGTGCGCCGACAGGTCGGGCACGCTCACCCGGCACATGGTCCGGGCCAGCCGGTCGACCAGCCGGACCGGCAGCCGGCGGACCAGGACGGCCGAGTACTGGGCGGCCCAGCCGGCCGTGGAGCGGCGCACGATGTGCGGCGCGGTGCGCACGGCCAGCCGGACCCGGGCGGCGCCGCCCGCCACCAGGTCGACGGCTATCTCGGCGCCGGTGTTGCCGACACCGACGACCAGGACGTCCCGGCCGGCGTAGGGCGCCGCGTTCCGGTAGGCGGCGGCGTGCTGGAGGGTGCCCGTGTACAGGGCGAGACCCGGCCAGTCGGGCAGCCGCGGGGTGTGGTTGAAGCCGGTGGCGACGACCACCGCGGCGCCGGTCAGTTCGCGGCCGCCGGAGGCGCGCAGCAGCCAGCCGGTGCCGTCGGGGGCGGGGTCGACGCGGGACACCTCGACGCCGGTGACGATCTCCAGGCGGTGGTGCTCGGCGTACTTCTCCAGGTACCGCACCACGTCGCCCCGGGCCGGCCAGCGCCCGAAGCGGCGCGGCATCGGCAGGCCGGGCAGCGACGACAGCCGGCGGGTGGTGTGCAGCCGCAGCCGGTCGTAGTGCCGGCGCCAGGACGCGCCGACCCGGTCGGAGCGTTCCAGGACGACGGCCCGGATGCCGCGGGCGCGCAGGGCGTGGGCGGCGGCGAGGCCGCCCGGCCCGCCGCCGACGACGTAGACCGGCAGGTCACCGGGTGCGGCGGCGGGCGTGGGGGAGTCGGTCGCGGAGTCGGCCATGCGGCGAGCGTAATCACCCGCACGGCCCGGTGGGCCCGGCTAGGCCGACTTGTGACCGGCCGTCTTCGCGATCCACTCGATGAAGTCGCCGGCGTCCTCGTTGGCGCCGTGGCCCGCGTCCCAGTAGTAGAGGTGGCTGACGTCGTCGCCCAACTGGTCCGCGGCGGCTGCCAGGTTGGCGGAGACGGTGAGCGCGGTGTCGGAGTCCGAGGAGCCGAGCCGGATCCACCAGTGCTTGGTACGGCCCGCGTTGGGCTGGTCGACCAGGTGGTGCATCGGGTTCATCAGCCGCAGCTTCTCGGGGATGTCGCTCGCCAGCCGGGCGCTGCTCCCCTTGTCCTCGCGCAGGCTGTAGAGGGTGAAGTGGCGGTACTGCTCGGTGCCCTGGCCGAACTCGTTGTTGATGTCGCCGGCCATGGCGTCGGAGGAGTCGGTGGGGAACGTGAACAGGTCGAAGGCGGGGGCGTCCTTCTTGCGGGCGCCGACGTGGGTGAGGAAGTCGGCCCAGGTGAAGGTGGCGTTCTTGCCGTCCCAGCTGATGAAGGTGTTCTTCGCCAGGTACGTCTCGCGGTCCGCGGCCGAGAGGGCGGCGAGGTACGTGGTGGCCGACGGCTGGAGGTACGTCTTCAGCAGGTACTCGTCGTAGTTGCGGGCGGTGAGCGTGCCGAAGCCGCCGCGGCCGCGCAGCTTCAGGCCCGCCTGGTACTCGGCGAACTGCGACTTGAGTTCCTTGGACACCGTCTGGTCGACCTGCGCGCCGGTGCTGAGCTTGTTGGTGCCCCAGTTCCACTCGTAGGCGCCGTCGGCGTGCTCCAGGTCGGTGATCGGGCACCAGGCGCCGGTCGCGAAGATCGCGTCCGAGGCGTCGGCGGCACCGATCTCCTTCAGGTACTTGTCGTAGATCGGGCTGTCGCCGGACGCGCCGAGCAGCGCGGACAGGGCGCCGCCGGCGCTGGTGCCGGTGGAGAAGATCCGGTCCGTGTCGCCCGGGACGCGGCCCTTGTTGGCGCGCAGGTAGCGGACGGCGGCCTTCAGGTCGACGATGGCGGCCGGGGCGGTGCCGTAGTACTCGCCGGCGCTGTTCTTCAGGGTGCGCCCGCGCGCCCCCGGCTCCACCACCACGTACCCGGCGGCCAGGCCGAGCGGCGGCAGGCTGACCATTTTGCCGCCGGCCTGCTGCGCGGCGCTGCCGGACTCGGTGCCGGTGGAGGAGTCCGCCGAGGATGCGGTGGCCGACGGGGCGGCCGAGGCGCTCGCGGCGCCGCTCGGGGCCGTGCCGCCGCCCGTGCCGCCGCCGCCCACGCCGGTGGCCTCGGCGACGGAGGAGGGCATGTAGCCGCCGACCGAGTTGGCGAACAGGATCGGGGCGCCGGTGGCGTCCACCGTCTTGCCGTCGATCTTGACGGGGACGCTGATGTTCAGGCTCTGGTACGCCTCGTCGACCGGCTTGGAGACGTAGGTGATCGCCTTCCAGAAGCGGTACGTCACCTCGTGCTCGGTACCGGCCGCGTCCGTGACGGTCGTCGTCAGCGTGGTGTACGCGTCCGGGGCGAAGACCAGCGCGCCGGACGCGGCGGAGCCGCCCTTCTTGTTCTCGGCCTGCGCGGTGAGGGCGATGCCGCCCACCGCGGCGACACCCGCGGTCGCGCCGATTCCCAGCACGACACTCCTGCGCTTGACTGCCCTGTGCTTCACGTTGACGCCCTCCTGGGTCCGTACGGGCTTGCGTCTGCGAACGTAGGACAATCGTCGACGAGATTGCCAACAATCTGCCGGGGTCCGGCGGTATTCACGGGGGACGCACAGTTTCACGGATGACTCACGGGGGAACACGCGGGTGACTGGATGGCCGGTACAGGGATTGAATGACCCCATGTCCCGAACGAGTGATCGACCGCCGCTCCCCGCCCCCCGGCCCGCCGGCCACGGCCTGCGCCTGGCCTCCTGGGACCCCGACTCGGACGCCGACGCCGAGACCTGGCTGCGCGGGCTGCTGGACCCCGACTTCCGGCGCTGGAACACCCCGCTGACCCTCGTCACGGACCTGGCCGGGGTCCGCGAGGCGCTGCGCGGCCGGGCGCGGCATGAGGCGGACGGCGGGTCGGTGTCCTTCCGGGTCACGGACGAGGCGACCGGGGCGACGCTGGGCCACGTCGGCGTCAACGAGATCAACCGGCCGCTGCGGACGGCCCGGGTCGGCTACTGGGTGCTGCCCGAGGCGCGCGGCCGGGGCGTCGCCACCCGCGCCCTGCTGCTGGCCACCGAGTACGCCTTCACCGCGTTGCGCCTGCACCGGATGGAACTGGGCCACGGCATCGGACACGGCGCCTCCTGCCGGGTCGCCGAGCGGTGCGGGTTCCGGGCCGAGGGCGTACTGCGCGACGCGATGTTCGAGGCGGAGCGGCACGACGCGTTCCGCGACGTCCACCTGCACGCACGGCTGGCCACGGACGCGCCTGCGGCGCGGTGACCGCTGGGGGTGGTGGCAGCGGTGCGCGGTGTTATGGGGCTGTCTCCTGCGCCCCGCGCGGTGACCGCTCAGGGCCACAGCAGCGGTGCGCGGTGCTACGGGGCTGTCTCCTGCGCCCCGCGCGGTGACCGCTCAGGGCCACAGCAGCGGTGCGCGGTGCTACGGGGCTGTCTCCT
>NZ_JBQOUX010000150.1:12359-16273 GCF_052216785.1 Streptomyces sp. JW3
GCGCCCCCGCGCGGTGACCGCTCAGGGCCACAGCAGCCCCCGGCGCCATCCCGCCGCCTCCCGCCGGTACACCACCCGCACATGCCGCCGCCGCGCCTCCCCCTGGAAGAACTCCACCTCGTCCGGGCGCAGCCGGTACAGCGTCCAGGTCGGGGCCGGGGCGGACGGTTCGCGGCGGGCCCGCTCCCAGGCCGCCGCCGACGTGTCCGCCAGCTCCGCCAGTGACTCCAGCGGCTCGCTCTGCCGGCCGGTGAGGGCGGCGGCCAGCGCGCCCGTCGAGCGCGCCCCGAGATCCGCCCGGGCCCGCTCGGGCGGCGCGGCGTCGACCGGGCCGCGCACCCGCACCTGGCGGCCGAGGCGCGGCCAGTAGAAGGCGAGGGCGGCCTGCGGGCGGGCGGCGAGCTGCGTGCCCTTGCGGCTGCCGGAGTGGGTGGCGAAGGACCAGCCGTCCGGGTCCGCGCCGTGCAGCATCACGATCCGCACGTCCGGGCGGCCGTCCGCGTCCGCCGTCGCCAGCGACACGGTGTGCGGCTCGCGCTCCCCGGCCGCCACCGCCTCGGCGAACCACCGGGTGAACAGCGGCAGCGGCTCGGCGGGCGCGGCGGCCGGGTCGAACGGCGGCAGCTCGGTCACCGCCGGGTCCCAGACCCGCAGCGACCGCAGCAGACCGTCCAGCTCCCCCGGCTCCCCGGTCACTCAGACCGAGCCCAGGTCGGAGGAGAGCCAGTGCTCGGGCCGCATGCGGATGACCAGTTGCTCGCCGTGCTGCTCCCAGGCGAAGTCGACATAGCCGTCGACCTTCTCGGCCGGCAGATAGCGGGCCGCCATCTCCCGGAGCAGTTCCCGGGTGGCGGGCTCGGTCCCGGTGACCGGCCCCTCCACCGAGACGTACCGGATGGTGGGCTCCACCCGGTCGACCATCAGCGACAGGCGTCCGCTCGCCTTGATCAGCTCGTACTTGCGCGACGTCGCCCCGGTCAGCACCCATACGTCGCCGCCGGGCGCGTACTGGTACCAGATGGGCACCGTCAGCGGGGCCCGCCCGGCCCCCGCGTCGACCGCCAGCGCGGCGATGTGCGGCTCGGCCAGGAACTGTTCACGCTCAGCGCGGCTCAGGGCCATGTCGGTCTCCTCGGATACGGGTCGTGGTCCCCGGGCGTCCAGTCTGCCGGAAACGACGAACGGCGGCCCACCGGAGTGGACCGCCGCCCGACAGGACAGGACAGGACAGGGAACGGTGAGGCGCGAGGGGCTACTTCGTCGGTTTCCGGCCCGTGACGCCCAGATGGACCAGCAGCGCCAGACCCGGCTTCAGCTCCGCCTGCTTCACGCCCCAGGCGGAGACGCCCTTCTGGTGCGAGGCCACCGCCGACAGCATCGCGACCAGCGAAGCGGCGACCGCGGCCGGGCTGACGTCCTTGTCGACCTTGCCCTTGGCCTGCAACTCGGCGACGGAGTCCGCCAGCGAGCCGGTCACCGAGGTGAGGATCCGGGTCCGGAGCTTGTTGAACCGCTTGTCGCCCTCGGCGGCACCGAGGTCGACGACCCGGAGGATGGCGTCGTTCTTCCGCCAGAACTCCAGGAATCCGTCGACGAGTTCCTGCGCCGTGCTCCAGCCGGCCCGGCCGGTCCACGAGCGGCCCTGGACCAGCGCGGTCAAGTCGGCGGCGTCGGCGGCGGTTTGCTCGGCGATCTCCAGGACGGCGCCCTCGACGTCCGGGAAGTACTGGTAGAAGGTCGCGGGCGAGGTGCCCGCCCGGCGGGCGACATCGATGACTTTGACGTCGCGGTACGGGGAGGAGCTGAGCATCTCGCTGAGGCAGTCGAGCAGCTTCTGCCGGGTCGCCTGCCCTCGCCGGCCGGCCACCCGCCCGTCGACGGTACGCACTTGTCCTGTCATGCCCGTCAGCTTACCGAGGGGTGATCAGGGCGCGATTCGGCCGACTGCAAATGGGGTGCGCGACGGTCCCAGGGGCGCTGTGCCTGGTCTGCGCGGTGCGCGGCATCCGGTTACGTTGGCGGCATGGCCGAAAACAGCGCATCCGGCGACGCCTGTACCTACCGCGAGGGCGTCCCCTGCTGGGTGGACGCGCAACTCCCCGACGTGGCGGCCGGCCGGCGGTTCTACGGCGAGCTCTTCGGGTGGACGTTCGACGCCCCGAGGGACGACGCGACCGTCTGGGCCCGGCTGCGCGGCGCGCCCGTCGCCGCCCTCAGCCCCAAGACCGACGGCCGCATGCCCACCGTGTGGACGGTGTACTTCTCCACCGCCGACGCCCGCGCGCTGGCCCGCCGGATCGAGGCGGGCGGCGGGCAGCTGGTCACACCGCCCCGTCCGGACGGCGACCTGGGCGGCGCCGCCCTGGCCGCCGACCCGCAGGGCGCCGTCTTCGCGCTCTGGCAGCCCGGCCGGCACGCCGGTTTCGGCCGCCGGCACGAGCCGGGCACCTTCACCTGGGCCGAGCTGTACACCCGGGACACCGAGGCCGCCGACCGCTTCTACGGCGACCTGTTCCACGACGCCCTGTTCGGCCCCGGCGCCGAGCCCGACTTCGGCCGGGCCCCGCTGACCGGGGTCTTCCCCGCCGAGATGCCGCCGCACTTCCTGGTCCACTTCCTGGTCGGCGACTGCGAGGCGGCGCTCGGCACGGCGGTCCGGCTCGGCGGCCGGGTGCAGGTCCCGCCATTCGAGACGTCGTACGGCGGGGTCGCGGTGGTCACCGACGATCAAGGAGCCTCGTTCGCGCTGCTGCAACGCTGATTTGCCCTGGATTGCCGCGAGACACCCTGATTGGCCGCGGGTTCGCCACCAAGGCTTCGGACAGGAAGAATCAGGGTGCGTGCCGCCGCGGCGGTGTGGTGGTGAGACGCTGCACTTCGGTCGCGTACATATGTGGGTGGCGCGGCTCGTACGGGGAGGTGGCAGGCAAGTGGTGGATCAGCTGACGCAGCACGATCCGCGGCGGATCGGGCCGTTCGAGGTGCTGGGGCGGCTCGGGGCCGGCGGCATGGGGCTGGTCTATCTGGCGCGCTCGGCATCGGGCCGGCGGGTGGCGATCAAGACCGTGCGCACGGAACTGGCCGAGGACCAGCTGTTCCGGGTGCGCTTCACCCGCGAGGTCGAGGCGGCCCGCGCGGTGTCCGGCTTCTACACGGCGGCCGTGGTCGACGCCGACCCGCGGGCCGCCGTGCCGTGGCTGGCGACCGCGTACGTGCCCGCGCCCTCGCTGGAAGAGATAGTGAACGAGTGCGGGCCGCTGCCGGCCCAGGCGGTGCGCTGGCTGGCGGCGGGCATCGCCGAGGCGCTCCAGTCCATCCACGGCGCCGGGCTGGTCCACCGCGACCTCAAGCCGTCCAACGTCCTCGTCGTCGAGGACGGCCCCCGGGTGATCGACTTCGGGATCGCCTCGGGCGTCTCCAACACCCGGCTGACCATGACCAACGTCGCCGTCGGCACCCCCGCGTACATGTCCCCCGAGCAGGCCAAGGACTCGCGCTCGGTGACCGGCGCCAGCGATGTCTTCTCGCTCGGCTCCACCCTGGTCTTCGCCGCCACCGGCCACGCCCCCTTCCACGGCGCCAACCCGGTCGAGACGGTGTTCATGCTGCTGCGCGAGGGCCCCGACCTGGACGGGCTGCCCGCGGAACTGCGCCCGCTGATCGAGTCCTGCATGCAGATGGAGGCGCACGGCCGGCCCAGCCCCGCCGACCTCCAGTCCCAGCTCGCCCCGCACCTGTTCGGCTCCGGCTCCGACGACAGCGGTACGGCGTCGGCCTGGCTGCCCGAGCGGGCGGTGGGCCTGATCGAGTCCCGGCGCGGCGGCCGGCCCGCGCTCCGCCCCGCCACCACCGTCGGCCGGGCCCCCGCCGCCCGGGTCCCCGCCCCGGCCGTCCCGCCGCCGCCGGCCCACGAT
>NZ_JBQOUX010000151.1:0-16083 GCF_052216785.1 Streptomyces sp. JW3
CCCCCCCCCCCCCCCCCCCCCCCCCCCCCCCCCCCCCACCGATCACCCGGCCTCGGTCCCCGCCGCCGCCTGCTTCGCCGCCGCGTCGATGGCGGAGAGGGACTTCCGGGCCTGATTACGGTCCGTGGTGTACCAGAAGTCGGGCAGTGACGCCTTCAGATAGCTCCCGTACCGGGCCGTGGCCAGGCGCGGATCCAGTACGGCGACCACGCCCCGGTCGCCGGAGGCCCGCACCAGCCGGCCCGCGCCCTGGGCCATCAGCAGGGCCGCGTGGGTGGCGGCGACCGCCATGAAGCCGTTGCCGCCGCCCTCCTCCACGGCCTTCTGCCGAGCGCTCATCAGGGGATCGTCGGGGCGCGGGAAAGGGATCTTGTCCATGACGACCAGCTGACAGCTCGCGCCGGGGACGTCGACGCCCTGCCACAGGGACAGCGTCCCGAACAGACAGGTCTCCGGGTCGCCCGCGAAGTTCTTGATCAGCTCGCCGAGCGTCTCCTCGCCCTGGAGCAGGATCGGAAACTCGGGAATCCGGGTCCGCAACTCCTCGGCGGCCAGCTGGGCCGCCCGCATCGACGAGAAAAGGCCGAGGGTCCGCCCGCCGGCGGCCTGGATCAGCTCGGTCAGCTCGTCCAGCATGTCGCCGCGGTCGCCGTCCCGCGCGGGGCGGGCCAGGTGCTTGGCGACGTACAGGATGCCCTGCCGGGGATAGTCGAAGGGCGAGCCGACGTCGACGCCCTTCCACTGCGGGACGTCCTCGCCCTCGGTGCCCTCGGGAGCGAGGCCGAGCGAGGCACCCACCCCGTTGAAATCGCCGCCCAGCTTCAGTGTCGCCGAGGTCAGCACGACCGAGCGGTCGGCGAACAGCTTCTCCCGCAGCAGACCGGACACGGACATGGGCGCGACCCGCAGGGACGCCCCGAAGCGGTCGTGACGCTCGTACCAGACGACGTCCCATTCGGAGCCGGCCACGATCCGCTCCGCCACGTCGTGCACGTTCTCCACGGAGGCGAGGGCCTGCTTGCGGACCGCGTCCTCGTCCTGGACGGACTTGTCGCGGGTGGCACCGATCCCCGAGATCACCGTGCGGCAGGCGTCGCGCAGGGCCGCCAGGGCGTAGCCGAGGTCCTCGGGGATCTCCTCCAGACGGCCGGGCAGGGCCAGTTCCATGAGCCGTTCGAAGCCTTCGGAGGCGGTCTGGAGCTGGTCGGCGGCCTTCTCGTTGACCAGCTTCGCGGCGCGCCGCACCGCGCGGTTGACCTGGCCCGGGGTGAGTTCGCCGGTGGCTACGCCGGTGACCCGGGAGACCAGTTCGTGCGCCTCGTCGACGATCAGCACCTCGTGCTGCGGGAGGACCGGGGCGCCCTCGATGGCGTCGATGGCGAGCAGCGCGTGGTTGGTGACGACCACCTCGGCGAGCTTGGCGCGCTCCCGGGCCATCTCGGCGAAGCACTCGGCGCCGTACGCGCACTTCGAGGCGCCCAGGCACTCCCGGGACGACACCGACACCTGGGACCAGGCCCGGTCCGAGACGCCGGGGGTGAGGTCGTCGCGGTCGCCGGTCTCGGTCTCGTCCGCCCAGTCGCGCATGCGCAGCAGGTCCTGGCCCAGTCTGCTGGCGGGGGCGGCGGCCTCGAACTGGTCGAAGAGGCCCTCCTCCTCGTCCTGCGGGACGCCCTCGTGCAGCCGGTGCAGACACAGGTAGTTCGACCGGCCCTTGAGCATCGCGAACTCCGGGCGGCGGCGCAGCAGCGGATGGAGCGCGTCCACCGTGCGTGGCAGGTCCCGCTCGACGAGCTGGCGCTGGAGGGCGAGCGTCGCGGTCGCCACGATCACCCGGTCCCCGTGCGCGAGCGCGGGCACGAGGTAGCCGAGCGACTTGCCGGTGCCGGTGCCGGCCTGGACCAGCAGATGGGAACCGTCGTCGATCGCCTCCGCGACCGCTTCGGCCATGGCCACCTGGCCGGGACGCTCCGTGCCGCCGACGGCGGTGACGGCAGCATGCAGGAGTTCGGGGAGTGAGGGCTTCGTCATAGCGCGACCACCCTACGGCCCGACACTGACAAACGGGTGAGCAGGCGGCCGGGTGGGCCCCCCGCCAAAAGCCCGGCAGGGGCGCAGAGAAGGACAGCAGGGCGCACGGAGGTGGTGGACGGCGCTACCGGGGCCGGTCCCGGGCCCGGTCCCGGACCATGAGGGCCGCCCGTTTGGCCGGCAGGTCGACCGCGCCGCCGAATCGGAAGCCGGCGCCCAGGAACGCGGCGACGCAGGCGGTGTTGCGGAGGTCCGGTTCCGCGAGGACGCGCGTGCACGCGAGCCGCCGGTCCAGCGCGAGTTCGGCGACGGCCCTGATCAGCGTGGTGCCGAGCCCTCGTCCCCGGTCGGCGGCGGCACCGATGAGCAGATGGATGCCGATGTCGTGGGGCCGTACGGCGCAGTGGCGGGCCAGCGGATCGAGGTCGGCGCGGTAGATCTCCCAGTAGCTCATCGGCCTGCCCGCCAGGACACCGAGGCACGGCACGCTGTCGCCGTCCCCGGTGAGCTGGGCGCGGACGTGGGCCTCGGTGATGCCCGGCGGCCCGGCCAGCTCCCAGAACCGGGCGACCGCCGGATCGTTCATCCAGCGGCTGAGCAGCCGCAGGTCCCGTCCGAGGCGCACCGGGAGCAGGCGGAACGCGCCGACGGGGGTGTCGGTCGGGCCCCAGTCGGCGACGTGGGTCCTCACCTCGGTGCGTGGCACGGTGTCGCTCCTGTTTCGGCCGGGTCGGCTGTGACGACTCGGGCGGGTCAGCGGTCAAGGTTTGAGCCGGTCACTGGTGCAGAGGGTTGTCCAGGGTGACGTAGACGGACTGGGTGTCGACCGGGCCGACGAGTTCGTCGAGGCCCCACATCCGGGTCAGCAGATTGGCCTTGCAGCGCAGGACGGGTGAGTCGAGGAGCCGGGCGGGCAGCGAGCTGCGCATCCGGCGCGGTCCGGCGGCGGCCTTGCTCAGGAAGCGGCGGAAGACGCCGAGCAGAAGCCTTTCGTCGGCGAGCCGCTGGGAGCCGAGGGCGCCGACCAGGCCGAGGACGTTGTTGATCGCCAGGTAGTACGTGAACCGTTCGTCGGCGACCTCGTCGGAGACGAACGTGTCGCTCTGCTCGCCGATGCCGGGCAGCCGGGCGTCGAGCTCCGCGCGGTGCGACGCGCGGAAGTAGTAGCCCTGGTTGTCGCGGTAGCGGCCGCCCGTGGGCCACCCGTCGGCGTCCAGCAGGAGCAGCGTGTTCTGCTGGTGTGCCTCCAGGGCGATGCCCGCTTCGCCGTCCAGCCACAGGACGGGGCGGACCACCTGTTCGAGGTAGCGCAGGAACCAGTCGGCGGCCACGGTGTCGTACGGCTGTCCGGTCCGGGCGGACAGCCGGTGGACGATGTCGGCCAGCCGGGAGGCGGGAGTGTGGGCGCGGGGCGCGACGAGTCCGGCGACGCAGCTGACGTCGTCGGATGGGCTGAACGGGTTGTGCCGGATGACGACGTCGAGTCCGCGCACGGGTGCGCCGTCCGGTCCGTCCACGGCCAGCCAGGCCGGGTCGCGGACGATGTCGAACCCCGGATGCGCGGCCTGCCACCGGGCCGCGAGTCCCCGGCGCAGGAGGCGGTGCACCTCGACGCCCCGGTGGAGTTCCTTACGGAGGTTCTCCCGGCGTGAGTTGGTGATGCGCAGGCCCAGCGAGAGCTTGAGCATGGCGGGCGCGGCGGTGCGGTGGACAGTGCGCACGGAGGAGGTGGGCGACCAGGGCCGGCCCCGGACGCCGAGGTCGCGTAGGAGTCCGGCGTCCAGCAGGGCCGCGACCTCGGGCCGGCGCCGGAGCTCCTGGGCCTGCCAGGGGTGCAGGGGCAGGGCGGCGTATCCGTCCGGCAGGTCCGGCAGCTCGCGTTCCGGTCCCAGCCGGGCGGTGAGCCGGGGGCCGGTGACAGGGCGGCCGCGTTCGGTCCAGGCGGAGTCGGTACGGAGCACGGCGGGGGCGACCGCCATCCAGTGCAGGGCGAAGGAGCCGCGCAGTTCCGGTGAGTAGCGGCGCAGTTCGCTCTCGGAGAGTCCCTCGCGGCTCTTCGGGGTGGGGTGCAGCGGGTGGCCGTGGACGAGGGCCTGTTCGGCGGCGAGGAACAGATCGGCGGGATCGGCCGGCCGGGCCCGGCGGTCGGCGATGAAGACGGTGGTGCGGCGGACCGAGTCGGCGACCCGGGCCACCAGGTCGACGGCGTCCTCCGGGGCGCCGGGCGCCTCCCTTGCGAGCAGCGCGGCGACCGTGACGGCGTCGACCGGTCCGGGGGCCCCGGCCAGGCACGGGGCGCCGAGGCGGTGCCGGCCGGTCGGCGACCAGTACTCGACGGGTACCAGCAGGGCCGTACCGCTGGCGGGCAGGGGCACGCGGAGAATCCTGTCCTCCGGGGCAGGCGCGCCGGTCTCCCGGAACCAGCAGCGCAGCAGGTTCTCCACGGTGGCGGCCTGCGCCGCGGAGTGGGGGTCCGATTCGGCCGGTGGCTGCTGTCTGGGCACGGTCTCGTGGGCGCCGGGGCGGGCACGGTTCTCGGACGAGGGGAAGGAGATCAAGGCGGATCCTTTGGATGAACGTTTCTTCATACTGAAGTACTGCGAAAGGGATGATTAGTACGATCTCCTGCGACCGGCGGAAGATCGGTATACCGGACCGTCGCGCGAGGAGGCTGCTCAGCCCGGGTGCGGATCGGCCGGGGCGCGGCCGCGGTGGCCGCGGGCCGCCGAGTCGACGGCGTCGGCCAGGCGGTCGAGTACCGCCGCCGCCTGGTCCTTCGTGGTGGTCAGCGGCGGCAGCAGCCGGACCAGGTGGGCGGAGCGGCCGCCGATGCCCACGATGAGGCCGCGGCGCAGGCACTCGCGCTGGACGGCGGCCGCCAGTTCGGGCGCGGGGCGGCGGCCGTCGAGTGGATGTTCCCCGGCCCGCACGAACTCGATCCCGATCATCAGCCCGCGCCCGCGCACCTCACCGACGCACGGATGGGAGCCGGCCAGTTCCCGCAGCCGGCCGAGCAGACCGGCGCCCAGGGCGGCCGCGTGCTCGGCGAGGCGGTTCTCGCGGACGTGGGCGAGGGTCGCCGTACCGGCGGCCATGGCGAGCTGGTTGCCGCAGAGCGCCGCGGTACGGGCGCCGAGGTCCCCGGGGCCGGGGTCGAGGGCGTCGTGGTGGACGCCGACGGACAGCGGCAGGCTGCCGCCGATCGCCTTGGCCAGGACCAGCACATCAGGGACGACCCCGGCGTGGTCCACCGCCCAGTAGGCACCGGTCCGGCCGACGCCTGTGCTTCGCTCGTCGGCGATCAGCGCGACGGACCGCTCAGCGGTAAGCCGTCGCGTACGGCGCATCCGGTCGTCGGAGACGGGACGCAGGTCCTCGTCCGAGACCGGCGCCAGGAACAGCCCGGCCGGCTCGGGGCCGGTCCACGGCCCGGCCGGTTCTCCCGCACCGCACGCGACCATGCCCGGCCGCCCGGTCGCCGCGCGGACGAGTGCGGCGGCGGTGTCCAGCGCGTCCGTCTCGCAGGGGCCGCAGAACCGTACGCGCGCGTGCCGGGCGAGCGCGGGCGGCAGGGTGTGCCGGAGTTCGTCGACGAAGGCGTCCTTGACCGGTGTCGGCAGGCCGGGGGCCTGCAAGGGGGCGCCGGCGTCGAGCACCGCGCGGATCGCCTCCAGCACGACCGGATGGTTGTGCCCGAGGGCCAGGGTGCCGGCGCCGGACAGGCAGTCCAGATAGCGGCGGCCGTCCGGGCCCTCCACGGTGAGGCCCCGCGCGCGGACCGGGACGATCGGCAGGGCGTGCGGGTAGGTACGCGCCGCCGCCTCGCGCGCCGGCGGGCGCCGTGCTGCACCCTCGTACGCCCCTGGGGTCACCTCTCCGGCACACCCGGCAGACCCGGCAGCCCCGGCGGAACGCACCGCCGTCCCAGCCGCCCCGTCCCCCGACGACACCAACCCCCCGCACCCGGATCCGGCCACGGTTTTCTGTCCTCCCGCTGTTCAGAGGGGGATCTCGGTCGGGCAGCAGGCCACCCCTCACCGCTACCAACCCCCGATCGCGCACGGGGTTACGGCTTGCCGCGAGATCCGCGCGGTGCGGCAGCCGTTGCCGTTCCGGCGACGGTCCCCCACAGCGCGCCCGAGGGCCAGATGGTCTGCTCGGCCACCGTGACGGCGGACCCGGCGCGTCCCGGCCGGTCCGATCTGGTGTGGACCGCCGGGCACTGCGTGCACGCCGGCCGGACCGGCGGCTGGTACCGCAACATCGCGTTCGTGCCGTCGTACAACGACGCGGACCGGCCGGGCGAGGAACTGGCGAACGCCACCGAGGGTGAAGTGCCCCGTCCCCGCCCCGCGCGATCCACTGGTCCGAGGTCCGCGCCCGGTCGCCCCACCACACGCCGTAGGGAGCGCTCGGCTATCCGGCCGCTACGCCGTTCGACGGGCAGACGCTGTTCGGGTGCGAGGACCGGCCGGGCCGGCTGTCGGTCGACGCGGCCGAGCCGACGATGTACCGCATCGGCCGCACCATGACCGGGGGCGTCCGGCGGCGGCTGGATCGCGGCCGGTGCCGACGGGAGCCCGGCGCTGGTGTCCAACACCTCCATCGGCCCGGTGGGCGCGGGCTGGCTGGCCGGTCCGCGGCTGGGCGAGAAGGCGAGGGCCGTGTACGACGCGGTCAGCGCGGACGCCGCCGGGGACGGGAGCCAGTAGTACGCCAGTAATACGGCGAGGGCCGCCCCTGCCTCAGCAGGAGCGGCCCTCGGCGTGTACGCAGTCCCGTGCCGGTCAGGCGAGCGGCGCCGGTACGTACGGCGCGAGCTCCGCCGCCAGTTCCTCGTGCACCCGGAGCTTGAGCAGGGTGCCCTCCGGGGTGTGCTCCTCGGAGATCACCTCGCCCTCGTCGTGGGCGCGGGCGACCAGCTTGCCGTGCGTGTACGGCACCAGCGCCTCGATCTCGACGGACGGGCGGGGCAGCTCCTCGTCGATCAGCGCGAGCAGTTCCTCGATGCCCCGGCCGGTGCGGGCGGAGACGGCGATGGAGTGCTTCTCGACCCGCAGCAGCCGCTGGAGCACCAGCGGGTCGGCCAGGTCGGCCTTGTTGATCACGACGATCTCGGGTACGTCGGTGGCGCCGACGTCCCTGATCACCTCGCGCACGGCGGCGAGCTGCTCCTCCGGGACCGGATGCGACCCGTCCACCACGTGCAGGATCAGGTCGGCGTCGCCGACCTCCTCCATCGTGGAGCGGAACGCCTCGACCAGGTGGTGCGGCAGGTGCCGGACGAAGCCGACGGTGTCCGTCAGCGTGTACAGCCGCCCGCTCGGCGTCTCCGCGCGGCGCACGGTCGGGTCCAGGGTCGCGAACAGCGCGTTCTCGACCAGGACGCCCGCGCCGGTGAGGCGGTTGAGCAAGGAGGACTTGCCGGCGTTGGTGTAGCCGGCGATGGCGACCGACGGCACCTTGTGGCGCCGGCGCTCCTGGCGCTTGATCTCGCGACCGGTCTTCATCTCCGCGATCTCACGGCGCATCTTGGCCATCTTCTCGCGGATCCGGCGCCGGTCCGTCTCGATCTTGGTCTCACCGGGACCGCGGGTCGCGAGACCGCCGCGACCGCCACCCATCTGCCGGGACAGCGACTGGCCCCAGCCGCGCAGCCTCGGCAGCATGTACTGCATCTGCGCGAGCGCGACCTGCGCCTTGCCCTCCCGGGACTTGGCGTGCTGGGCGAAGATGTCCAGGATCAGGGCGGTCCGGTCGATGACCTTGACCTTGGTGACGTCCTCCAGCTGGATCAGCTGGCCGGGGCTCAGCTCACCGTCGCAGATGACCGTGTCCGCGCCCGTCTCCAGCACGACGTCGCGCAGCTCCTGGGCCTTGCCGGAGCCGATGTAGGTGGCCGGGTCGGGCTTGTCACGGCGCTGGATCACGCCGTCGAGGACGAGCGCGCCCGCGGTCTCGGCGAGGGCGGCCAGCTCCGCGAGGGAGTTCTCCGCGTCCCGTGCCGTACCGGTGGTCCAGACGCCGACGAGGACGACCCGCTCCAGGCGGAGCTGTCGGTACTCGACCTCGGTGACGTCCTCGAGCTCGGTGGACAGGCCCACCACGCGACGCAGGGCCGCGCGCTCGGAGCGGTCGAACTGGTCGCCGTCCCACTCCGCGTCGTCTCCGTGGCTCCAGGCGACGTCCTCTTCCATCAGGGCATCGGCCCGAAGACCTTCGGGATAGGTGTGCGCGAGGCGCTTGGTGTCCTGGGAAGGGGAAGAAGAGGAGGTCATTGGATCCTTACGTCTCTGGGAACGGATACTGCGGCGCTTTCCCGCGTCGTATGTCACAACGCGTGAGCGGGCGGCGAGATTCCCGCGCCCGCGCCGCACCGACCGGAAAGCAGTCCGGAAAGCAGTCCGGGAACCGGAAAGCAGTCCGGGAAGCGGTCCGGGAAGCGGTCCGGAAAATGGTCGCACGGCACGGGACGTCTCGTCACCGGCTTATTCCCCGGGCGTCGGCGAGGTAGTCGTCTCCGGCTGCTGGACCGGTTTCCAGTCGGGGTGGCCCGGCATCGGCGGGGTCTTCGCGCCGTAGAGCCAGGCGTCGAAGAAGCCGGCCAGGTCGCGACCGGAAACCTCGGCGGTGAGCTGGACGAAGTCGGTGGTGCTCGCGGCGGCGTCCCGGTGCCGGCTCACCCAGGTCCGTTCGAGGCGTTCGAAGGCCGGGGCACCGATCTCCTGGCGCAGTGCGTAGAGGACCAGCGCGGAGCCGTCGTAGACGCTGGGCCGGAAGATGCTCGTCTTGCGGCCCGGTTCGGGCGCCTTGGGCGCGGCCGGCGGTCCGCCCTTGGCGCGCCACTGGTCGGAGGCGCCGTAGGCGGCCTTCATCCGCGCGGTGAGCGTTCGGCCGGCCTGCTCCTGGGCGTACAGGGCCTCGTACCAGGTGGCGTGCCCCTCGTTGAGCCACAGGTCGGACCAGGCGCGCGGGCTGACGCTGTCGCCGAACCACTGGTGGGCCAGTTCGTGCACCATGATCGACTCGACATACCACTTCGGGTAGGCGGGCTCGGTGAACAGTTCCCGCTCGAAGAGGGAGAGCGTCTGCGTCTCCAGTTCGAAACCGGTCGAGGCGTCGGCCATGAGCAGGCCGTACGTCTCGAAGGGGTAGGGCCCGACCTTGCGCTCCATCCAGGCGATCTGGCCGGGGGTCTTCGCCAGCCAGGGTTCGAGCGCCGCGCGGTGCCGGGTGGGGACGACGTCCCGTACCGGCAGGCCGTGCGGGCCGGTACGGTGCAGGACGGTGGAGCGGCCGATGGACACCTGGGCGAGTTCGGTGGCCATCGGGTGCCGGGTGCGGTACGTCCAGGTCGTCGCGCCGTCGGCCGCGCGGGGCCGGTCGGCCGGCAGCCCGCCGGCGACGGCGGTGTGGCCGTCCGGGGCGGTGACCCGGACGGTGAAGTACGCCTTGTCGGAAGGGTGGTCGTTGCACGGGAAGACCAGGTGGGCGGCGTCGGCCTGGTTGGCCATGGCGAGGCCGTCCGCGGTGCGCACCCAGCCGCCCTGGCGGCCTTCGGGGTGGACGGGGTCGCTGGTGTGCCGCACGGTGATCCGGGTCCGGTCGCCCTCGTCCAGCGCGTCCTCGGGCGTGATCACCAGGTCCTCGCCGGCGGTGGCGAAGTCGGCGGGGTCGCCGTCGACCTCGACGGAGCCGACCGTGCCGTGGGCGAAGTCCAGGTTGATCCGGTCCAGGTCGGCCGTGGTCCGGGCCTCGATGGTGGTGACGGCGCGCAGCGGCTCGGTGTTCGTACCGGAGTAGCTGAAGGAGAGGTCGTACGCCAGCACGTCGTAGCCGGGGTTGCCCAGGTGGGGGAAGAGGCGGTCGCCGATGCCGAGCGGGGCCGGCGGGGCGCTCGCGGCGATCAGAGAGACGGAGACGGCCGAGGCGAGCAGCGCCGCCGCCCGCGGCCGCCGCCCGCGGCGGCCGAGGCGGGGACGGGGGGTGGGGACGCGGGGGGTGTGCGGCATGCCCCACCGCTATCAGCGCCCGCGCGCCCGACGTCGACGACGCGCGCCCGGCGCACCCGAACGGGTTCCCGGACTTCGGAGCGCTCAGGCGTGCGCCACGGGCGGGAGGCACCACCGGGGCGGGAGACACCACGGACGGGAAGCACCACGGGCAGGAGGCACCACGAGGCGGGAAGCACCACCGGCAGGAGGCACCACGAGGCGGGAAGCACCACCGGCAGGAGGCACCACGAGGCGGGAAGCACCACGGGCAGGAGGCACCGCTGGCAGGAGGCACCACGAGGCGGGAGCCCCCTCGTCTCAGCCGCCTGTCGGCTGCGGTTGCTGGGCGCGGCTCACGTCGTACACGCCCGCCACGTTGCGCATCGCGCGCATCAGGGCGGGAAGGTGGGCGACATCCGGGAGGCGGACGGTGTAGGTGTGGCGCACGCGCTGCCGGTCCGGGGGTTCGACCGTCGCGGAGACGATCTCGGCGCCCTCCAGGGCCATCGCCTCGGTGAGGTCGGCGAGGAGGTGCGGGCGGACGAACGATTCGGCGAGCAGCGTGACCCGGCCGCCGGCGGTGCCGCCCCAGCGCACGCCGACCTCCGCGCGCCCCCCGCTCTTCATCCGCGTCACCACGGCGCACTCCGCGCGGTGCACGGTCACCACCGACCCGCGCACCGCGAAGCCGGTGACCCGGTCCGGCGGTACGGGGGTGCAGCAGCCGGCCAGCCGTACGGTCACGTCCGGCAGGTCGACCAGGACGGCCGGGGCGTCCGCGCCGGACGGGTCCTCCGGGGTACGGCGGACGACCAGCCCTTCGTCGGTGCCCGGCCGCGCGGACTCCGCGTCCTCGGCGGCGCCGCGCCCCGGGTGGGCCGTGAGCCAGCGCTGGATGGCGATCCGGGCGGCGGGGGTGTGGGCGTGCTCCAGCCACTCCCGGGACGGCTCGGAGGCCGGGTCCTGGCCCATGAGGAGCTGCACGGTGTCGCCGTCGCGCAGCGTCGTGCTGAGCGTCGCCAGCCGGCCGTTGACCCGGGCGCCGATGCAGGCGTGCGCGTCCTCGCCGTACTGCGCGTAGGCGGCGTCCACGCAGGTCGCGCCGTCCGGCAGGCCCAGCGTGCCGCCGTCCGGGCGGAAGACGGTGATCTCCCGGTCCTGGGCGAGGTCCTCGCGCAGGGTGGACCAGAAGGTGTCGGGATCGGGGGCGGCCCGCTGCCAGTCCAGGAGGCGGGAGAGCCAGCCGGGGCGGGTGGGGTCGATCCGCTCGCCGTCGCCCGCGGACTGCTCCTCGGCGGGCGCGGTGTACGGGTTGCCGAGGGCGACGACTCCGGCCTCGGCGACCTTGTGCATCTGGTGGGTGCGGATGAGGACCTCGACGACCTGGCCGTCGCCCGCGCGGGCCACCGCGGTGTGCAGCGACTGGTAGAGGTTGAACTTGGGTACGGCGATGAAGTCTTTGAACTCCGAGACCACCGGCGTCAGACAGGTGTGCAGTTCGCCCAGGACCGCGTAGCAGTCGGCGTCCTCGTTGACCAGGACCAGCAGCCGGCCGAAGTCGGTCGGGCCGATCCGGCCGCGTTTGCGGCCCACGCGGTGCACGGAGACGAAGTGGCGGGGCCGGATCAGCACGTCCGCCGGGATGTCCGCCTCGCGCAGCACGGCGCGCACCTCGTCGGCGGTGGCGGCCAGCGGGTCATCCGCGCGGGCCGCGTTCTCGGCGATGAGCTCCTTGGTGCGGCGGTGATCCTCGGGGTGCAGGACCGCGAAGACCAGGTCCTCCAGCTCGGTCTTGAGCGCTTGGACGCCGAGCCGTTCGGCGAGCGGGATGAGGACGTCGCGGGTGACCTTGGCGATGCGTTCCTGCTTCTCCTGGCGCATGACGCCGAGGGTGCGCATGTTGTGCAGCCGGTCGGCGAGTTTGATCGACATCACCCGGACGTCGTTGCCGGTGGCGACGAGCATCTTGCGGAAGGTCTCGGGCTCGGCGGCGGCGCCGTAGTCGACCTTCTCCAGTTTGGTGACGCCGTCGACGAGATAGCGGACCTCTTCGCCGAACTCCGCGCCGACCTGGTCGAGGGTCACCTCGGTGTCCTCGACGGTGTCGTGCAGCAGGGAGGCGGTCAGCGTCGTGGTCTCGGCGCCCAGTTCGGCGAGGATCAGGGTGACGGCCAGCGGGTGCGTGATGTAGGGCTCGCCGCTTTTGCGCATCTGGCCGCGGTGCGAGGACTCGGCGAGCAGATAGGCGCGGCGCAGCGGGTCGATGGCCGCGTCGGGGTGGTGGGCGCGGTGCGCCTCGACCACATGGCCGATGGCGTCGGGCAGCCGGCCCCGGGTGCCGGTGCCGAGCAGCGCGGCGCGGCCCAGACGCCGCAGATCGAGCCGGGGGCGGGCCTTGCGGCGGGGCGCCGCCGGGGTGACGGCGACGGTGGGCGCGGGCGTCACCGGGCCTGGGCTCGCTGGTTTCGCGGCCTCCGCGTTCATGGGCACCTCCGGCTGCGTCGACCGGCGGACGGGCCACCCCGGGGCGGGCGGGGCGCGGGGGACGGCGTCGGTCCCCCGCCCGGGCCGGTGCTTGATGCTATCGAGCCCATCACGTACGGCCGACCGCCTCTCGCCGAGCGTGAAACGGATCACCCATTCGAGCGACGGGCGGCGGGTTTATGTTTCCGAGCGGGGCGTCGAGGATCGCTCTGGTGCTCACCCGGCGGCCACTGCCAGCCACTCCGCCTCGATCTCGCCCGCGGCGACGATCACCGCCGGGCCGGTCATCTCGATCTCGCCGTCCGGCCGCTCGGTGATGACGAGGGTGCCGCCGGGGACGTCGACCGTGTACGTCGCCGGCGTCCCGGTGAGAGCCGGGTCGGCGCCGTCGCGGCGGGCGGCGGCGACGGCCACGGCGCACGCGCCCGTGCCGCACGAGCGGGTCTCCCCGGAGCCGCGCTCGTGCACGCGCATCGCGACGTGCCCGGGCCCCCGGTCGGCCACGAACTCGACGTTCACCCCGTCCGGGTAGACGCCGGCCGGGCTGAACGGCGGCGGGGCGTGCAGGTCGCCGGCGTGCGCGAGGTCGGCGACGAAGGCGACCGCGTGCGGGTTGCCCATGTTCACGTTCCGCGCGGGCCAGCTGCGCTCGCCCACACTGACCGTGACCTCGCCCTCGGGGAGCAGCGCGCGGCCCATGCCGACCGTGATGTCACCGTTCTTCGCCAGGTGCACGGTCTTCACGCCCCCGCGCGTGGCGACCGCGAGGTCGCCCTCGGTGGCGAGCCCGGCGTGCTGGAGGTAGCGCGCGAAGACCCGCACGCCGTTGCCGCACATCTCGGCGACGGACCCGTCACCGTTGCGGTAGTCCATGAACCACTCGGCCTCGGCCGCCAGATGCCGGGCCTCGGGGTGCGCGGCGGACCGCACCACGTGCAGCAGCCCGTCACCGCCGATTCCGGCACGGCGGTCGCACAGGGCGGCGACGGCGGCCGGCGGCAGCTCGACGGCGTTCTCCGGGTCCGGCACGATCACGAAGTCGTTCTCGGTCCCGTGACCCTTGAGGAAAGCGATCCGCGTGCTCATTCCTCGATCGTACGGGGTGGCGCCGGCATGCCCGCCGGACAGGGGCGGCGTCAGCCGCGCAGGCGGGCCACCCGCCACACCGCGAGGACGACGACCGCCGCCACCACGACCACGTAGGCGAGGACCACCCGCCAGTCAGGGCGGCGGCCCGCGCCGCGCTGGGGCAGGCCCGGCCAGGTGTGGCCGACGCGGCGGGCCGCCATCATGCCCCAGCCGGCCGCGCAGGAGCAGATCAGCAGCCCCAGCATGGCGATCATCGCCCCGCTGTCGCCGAAGTCGAAGGCCAGCGGGAAGGCGAACATCAGGGAGCCGACGGCGGCCAGGCACACGATGGGCGCGAGCTGCCACAGGCGCAGCCGCCGCTGCGGGCGCAGCTCGACCTCGACCTCTTCGCCGCTCGCGTACATCTCCTCGGGCTCCGGGCCGTCGGCGGTCACACCGCCGGACGTCTCGTCGAGCCCGTCCAGCCGGTCCGGGCTCAGCCGGTCCGGGCTCAGCCGGTCCGGGCTCAGCCGGTCCGGGTCCGGACGGTCCGGGTCCGGACGGTCCGCGTCCGGCTCCGGGCCGTCGACGGTGATGTGATCGGTGCTCGGTGCGGTGTCACGAGGGCCGGCCTCCATCGCCACGCGCCCTCCCCACTAGGACTCCACTTGGTCGATCGAAGCTCGATGATGGCACGCCCCCGGAGGCCGCGATGACGGCCGGAGCGTCCCGATGCCATGACGTGATCAGGCTGTAACCGGTCGTTCGACCAACGACAGCGCGAGCCGCGGAAGTTCCCCGAGGTCCGCCGCGGCCCCACTCAACCAGTGCACCCGTGGGTCGCGCCTGAACCACGAATCCTGACGGCGCGCGAAGCGTTTGGTGGCCCGTACGGTCTCGCCCCGGGCCTCGTTCATGGTGCGCTCACCGGCGAGCGCCGTGAGCACCTGCTGGTAGCCGAGGGCGCGCGACGCCGTACGCCCCTCTCGCAACCCGCGCGCCTCCAGTGCGCGTACTTCCTCCACCAGACCGGCCTCCCACATCCGGTCCACCCGGCGCGCGATACGGGCGTCCAGTTCCGGGCGGGCCACGTCGACGCCGATCTGCACGGTGTCGTAGACCGAGTCGTGGCCGGGGAGGTTGGCGGTGAAGGGGCGGCCGGTGATCTCGATCACCTCGAGCGCGCGGACGATCCGGCGGCCGTTGCTGGGCAGGATGGCGCGGGCGGCCTCCGGGTCGGCGGCGGCCAGCCGGGCGTGCAGCGCCCCGGAGCCGCGCAGGGTCAGCTCCTCCTCCAGCCTGGCCCTGATCTCCGGGTCGGTGCCGGGGAACTCCATCTTGTCGACGGCGCCCCGCACGTAGAGGCCGGAACCGCCGACCAGGACCGGCCAGCGGCCGGCGGCGAGCAGGGCGTCGATCCGTTCCCGGGCGAGGCGCTGGTACTCGGCGACGGAGGCGGTGACGGTCACGTCCCAGATGTCCAGGAGGTGGTGCGGGACTCCCGCGCGTTCCTCGGGCGTCAGTTTGGCGGTGCCGATGTCCATCCCTCGATAGAGCTGCATGGAGTCGGCGTTGACGACTTCGCCGCCGAGCCGCTGGGCCAGAAAGACGCCCAGATCGGACTTACCGGCCGCGGTCGGTCCGACGACGGCGATGACACGGGGGGCGGGAGGTGCACTGCTCACCGCCCCAGTCTCGCAAACCTCCCGGCGCGGCCACGAACGAGTTACGTGACGGGACGTCATCGGGGTCGTTGCCCGTTGCGAGGTTCCCGCCCCGGCGCACGGAGGCGGTGGCCCGGGTCGCGCGAACGGACGCACCGGGCGACGCGGGAATTCGCCCGCACGAGTACCGTATGGAGTTGATATGGGCGTTTTTACACGACTTCTTCGGAGGTCGAAGGCCACGGAGGAGGCAGCGGCCACCGAGGCGCCGGCCGGCGCTCCGGCCGGCGAGGCCGAGGCGGAGAAGGTGGCCGTCGCCGCTGAACCGGCCGGGGCCGCAGCCGACGGGACGGCGCAGCCGGCGGTCGAGGAGGCCGCCGGCGGTGCCGGGTCCGACGGTGTCGAGATCCCCAAGCAGCAGTCCGCCGGGGAGGCCGTCGACAACGAGGCCGGTGAGGGCGCCCGCACCTGACAGTTGACCGCACCAGCCGCGCAGGAAGGTGGACCATGGGTCTCCTGGACAACTTGAAGGCCAAGCTGGGCCCGGCGAAGGGCAAGGTCTCCGACCTCGCGCAACAGCACGGGGGCAAGATCCAGCACGGGCTCGACAGGGCGGCGAAGACCGTCGACGAGAAGACCAAGGGCAAGTACAGCGACCGGATCCAGTCCGGCACGGGCAAGGCCAAGGACGCGGTGGACCGCCTGGGCCACAAGGACGATCCCGGCTCCGGCCCGACGGGCGGCACGCCCCCGGCGGGCGGCCCCACACCCCCGGCCGGCTGAACGGCACGGATCGGCGGGTACCCGACGGCGGACGGCCGCGGAGCGCATGGGCTCCGGGC
>NZ_JBQOUX010000152.1:0-15982 GCF_052216785.1 Streptomyces sp. JW3
CCCCCGGCCCGGCTCACGGGCGGCGGGGGCGCGCGTCCCGCGTCAGAGGTTGGTCATGTCGACCGGGATGCGTGCCTCGCAGCCGTCGCGCAGCACCGTGGCCTCGATGAGGCCGTAGGGGCGGTCGGCGGCGAAGTACACCTCGTTGTCGTTCTTGAGGCCGAACGGCTCCAGGTCGACCAGGAAGTGGTGGCTGTTGGGGAGCGAGAAGCGGACCTCGTCCAGCTCGCCGCGGTGGTTGATGATGCGCGACCCCATCTGGTACAGGGTCTGCTGGAGCGAGAGCGAGTACGTCTCGGCGAACGCCTGGAGCATGTGCTTCTTCACCTGCTCGTAGGACTTCTCCCAGTGCGGCATCTTCTGCTCGTCGTCGGTCCAGTTGAACCGCCAGCGGGCGGAGACCGAGGTGGCCAGGATGCGGTCGTGGGCTTCCTGGAGCGTCGTGTACTTGTCCTTGACGAAGCCCCAGAACTCGGAGTTGGTGGAGTTCATCACCGTCAGGTCCTTCAGACCGGAGACGACCTCCCACTGCTCGCCGTCGTAGGTGATCTGGGCGACCCGGGTCTCCTGGCCCTTGCGGACGAAGGAGTGCTTGACCTCGTCGGCGCCGATGAACTTGGAGTCGGCGTCGGAGGTGGCGATCCGCTCCCAGGCGTACTCCTCGATCCGGATCCGGGCGTGGTGGATCGGCTCCTGCGAGGTGACGAAGTGCCGGGCCAGGTGGATGCCGAACTGCTCGGCCGACTCGATGCCGTGCTCCTTGGCGAACGCGAACACCGTGTTCTTGGTGGTGTCGGTCGGCAGGACGTGGGCGTTGGAGCCGGAGTAGTGCACCTCGTCCATGTCGCCGGACAGCGCGACGGAGACGTTGAGGTCCTTGATGTGGTGGGTGGCGCCGTCCCGCGTGATCTTCACGACTCGGTTCTCGGCCTTGCCGTACTGGTTCTGTCCCAGGATGGTCGGCATGAGCTAGCTCCCTCGGTAAACGGAGTAGCCGAACGGGTTGAGCAGCAGCGGTACGTGATAGTGCTCGCCGGGGCGCACGGCGAAGGTGATCGCCACCTCGGGGAAGAACACGGCACCGCTGTCCCGAGTCGCGGGGGCGTCCTGCTGCACATCGGCTTGCTTCTTCGATGTTCCTTCGAAGTACGCCTCGACGGCGAAGTCGAGCCGTACGTGGGTGGTGCCCTCCGGCAGCGCCGGGAGGTCCTTGCAGCGCCCGTCCGCGTCGGTGGCCGAGCCGCCGAGTGGCCGCCAGTCGGCGTCCCGGCCGGTGCGGGCCGAGAGGTGGACGGCGACGCCCTGGGCGGGGCGGCCGGCGCTGGTGTCCAGGATGTGGGTGGACACGGAGGCGGTGGTACTGGTGCTCATGGTCGGGCGTCCTGTTCGAGGAGGGGGGCTTCGACGAGCCGGGCCAGCCGGATGCGGTTGATCTTTCCCAGCTCGGTGCGGACGATCTCCCGCTCCTGCTCGGGCGAGTTGCCGATCCGCTCCTTGACCGCGTCCCTCATCTGCTCGCCGGTGCGGCCGGTGGCGCAGATGAGGAAGACATGGCCGAACTTCTCCTGGTAGGCCAGGTTGAGTTCGAGCATCTCGGCCTTCAGCTGGTCCGGGGCGCCGGCCATGCCGGCCTGCTCGCGGGAGGAGGTCGGATCGCCCGGCTTCGGGCGGCCGATCGGCGGGTGCCCGGCCATCGCCTCCGCCAGGTCCGCCGCGGTCAGCGCGGCCGTGGCGGTGTCGCTCGCGGTGTACAGGTCCTCGGCGGTGGCGTAGGGGCGGGCGGCGGTCAGCCGCTCCCCCCAGGCCGCGCCGGCGCACACCTCGTGGAGTGCGGCGCGGGCCGCGGACTGGGCGAGGGCGTTGAATCGGGCCAGACCCGGCGGCGTGGAAGGGGACGTCACGGGAGCCTCCGTGGCCTTGTGCTGAACGGGCGTGCCGATAGCTAACGCGCTCGGAAACACAGCGTCAACAGTTTGTTGAAAATTCGCTGTAAACAGAGACGCGGCGTCCCGGCCGCCCGCACCGGCCGCTCAGCGGCCCTTTTCCCGGTTCAGGTAGTTGTAGACGGTGAACCGGGAGACCCCGAGCGCGCTCGCCACCGTCTCCACCCCGTGCCGCACCGAGAAGGCGCCGCGCGCCTCCAGGTTCCGTACGACCTCCTGCTTGGCCCTGCGGTCCAAGTCGGCCAGCGGCACGCCCCGACGGCGCTCCATCGCGGCCAGGATGTGGTCGAGGGAGTCGGCGAGCTGGGGCAGCCGTACGGCGACCACCTCGGCCCCTTCCCAGGAGAGCAGCACGTCGTCCCGGCCGGCCTCGTCCGGCGGGACCAGTTCGCCGCCGATCGCGTCGACGAGGGGCTTGACCGCCGCGATGAACGGCTCGTCCGCGCCGCCGGTCACCGCTCGCCCTCGGCGAGGACGTTGACCTGCAGGGAGATCCGGGTGGCGCCCGCGTCGAGGGTCCGGCGGAGCAGCGCGTCCAGGGCGGCGAGCACCGCGTCGGCGCCGCCCTCGGCGGTGTTGCCGAACGGGCCGACGTCGACCGCGTCCAGCTCGGCGGCCTCGATGACCTCCCGGGCGACCACCGCGTGCGCGGGGGCCTCGTCCAGGTCGAAGGGCTCGGTCGTGAACTCCACTCTCAATCGCACGCGCTCAACCTAACGCGCGGCACCCGATTGTGCCGACGCCCCTTGACAAGCCTCGACACCCGACGGCAACCTTCCAGTAAGCAGAAAGAAGTTTCCGCAATACGGAAGGGGGCGCGGCATCCCATGGGATTCGCGGACCAGCGCTTCACCGTCAATCTGTCGATCCTCTTCACCGAGCTCCCCCTCCTGGAGCGCCCCGCGGCGGCCGCCGCGGCCGGCTTCGGCGCGGTCGAGCTGTGGTGGCCCTGGACCGACGCGCCCGTGCCCGAGCGGTCCGAACTGGACGCGCTGCGGCGGGCGGTGGAGGCGGCCGGCGTCCGGCTCACCGGCCTGAACTTCTACGCCGGCCGGCTGCCCGGCCCGGACCGCGGCGCCCTGTCGGTCCCGGGCGAGGAGTCGGACCGGTTCCGCGCCAACATCGAGGTGGCCGTCGGTTTCGCCGAGTCGCTGGGCTGTACGGCGCTCAACGCGCTGTACGGCAACCGGGTCGCGGGCGTGGACCCGGCCGAGCAGGACGCGCTGGCCCTGGAGAACCTGGTCCTCGCGGCCCGCGCGGCCCACCGGATCGGCGCGACCGTGCTGGTGGAGGCGCTGAACAAGGCCGAGTCGCCGCTGTGCCCGCTGGTCTCGGCGCCGGCCGCGGTGGCGGTCGTCGACCGGGTCAACGCGGCCACCGGGCTGCGGAACACCAAGTTCCTGATGGACCTCTACCACCTGGCCATGAACGGCGAGGACCTGCCGGGAGTGATCGAGCGGTACACGGCCCGCACCGGCCACGTCCAGATCGCCGACAGTCCCGGCCGCGGCGCCCCCGGCACCGGTTCGCTGCCGCTGGCGGACCTGCTCGACCAGGTGCGCAAGGCCGGTTACGACGGCTGGGTCGGGCTGGAGTACAAGCCCGGCGACCGGCCGAGCGCCGCGTCCTTCGACTGGCTGCCCCGCGAGGCCCGCTGACCACCACCCCCTGTACCGAGAGGCACCCCTATGAGCAAGAAGATCGCTTGGATCGGCCTGGGCATCATGGGCTCCCCGATGTCGGAGAACCTGATCAAGGCGGGCTACCGGGTCACCGGTCACACCCTGGAGCGGGAGAAGCTGGACCGGCTGGCCGCGGCCGGCGGCACCGCGGCCGGCTCGATCGCGGAGGCGGTCCGGGACGCCGACGTGATCGTCACGATGGTGCCGGCGTCGCCGCAGGTGGAGGCCATCGCCTACGGCCCGGACGGCATCCTGGCGCACGCCCGGTCCGGCGCCCTGCTGATCGACATGTCCTCGATCACCCCGGGGACCTCGATCGACCTGGCGAAGGCCGCCGCGGAGAAGGGCATCCGGGTGCTGGACGCCCCCGTCTCCGGCGGTGAGGCGGGCGCGGTCGAGGCCGTGCTGTCCATCATGGTCGGCGGTGAACAGGCCGACTTCGACGAGGCGAAGCCGCTCTTCGAGGCACTCGGCAGGACCATCGTGCGGTGCGGTCCGCACGGCGCGGGCCAGACGGTGAAGGCCGCCAACCAGCTGATCGTCGCCGTGAACATCCAGGCGTGCGCGGAGGCGGTGGTCTTCCTGGAGAAGTCCGGCGTCGACCTGAAGGCCGCGCTGGACGTGCTGAACGGCGGGCTGGCCGGCTCCACCGTGCTGACCCGGAAGAAGGACAACTTCCTGGACCGGGACTTCAAGCCCGGCTTCCGCATCGACCTGCACCACAAGGACATGGGCATCGTCACCGACGCGGCCCGCACCGTCGGCGCGGCCCTGCCGGTCGGCGCCGTGGTCGCGCAGCTGGTCGCGTCCCTGCGCGCGCAGGGCGACGGCGGCCTGGACCACTCCGCGCTGTTGCGGGGCGTGGAGCGGCTGTCCGGCGCCCAGGTCTGACGCGTACCCCCTCGACTTCCGGGCGGCGTCGCGCGTCGACACCTGTCCCGTCGCGCCCAAGCGCGTGGCGCCGCCCGGAACCCACTTCAACAGACGGGACCCTCAAATCCTCCTCTGAAACCGGCACCGGCACGCTTGGACCACCCCCGTGAGCGGGCACATCCCCCCGCACACGGGGGTGATGTCATGACGGGAACCATGCGACGACAGCTGGAGCCGTACGAGGTCGCGCTGCTGCGCGGCGGACCGCGGGCCGCCGTCACGGTCGCCGTGGTGGCCCTGCATCTGCGGGGCGCCGTGGCCGCCGGCCGGCCGGGCACACTGCGCCGGGCGCTCGTCCCGGACGCGGCGGCGCATCCGCCGCACCGCGACGAACTGGAGCGCGCGGTGCGCGGCGGCCTCTACCGTCCGGCCTCCCTGGAGGAGCTGCTGACCCGCCCGGTGGTGCGGGCGGCGGTGTCCCGGGCCCGCGCGGAGCTGGCGGCGGACGGGCTGCTGCGGCCCCGGACCGGCGGCCCCACCCGCGCCGGACGCAAACGGCTGGCGGGGCTGCGCGCGGTCGTCCCGCTGCCGGCCGGCCCCGAGGGTTGGCCGCACGACTACATGACGGTCGCCGTCGCCGTGCACGGCGACCCGGCGCTCACGGCCCTGCTGCCGCGCTTCACCGAACGCGCCCGGCTGACCGGCCGGGGCGCCCACGCGGACGCGGGCCGCTTCCCGTTCGGCCGGAGGGACCGCTTCCTGCGGTGGCGGGCCGATCACGACGGCCACGGCTCCGGTCACGACAGCGGCGGCTTCAGTTGCGGCAGCGGAGGCGGCGGCGACTGAACGCGACGAGAGGGCGGCCCGTCCCGGGGGAACGGACCGCCCTCCGCACCGTGTTCGGCCGCCGGGGTTCAGACCTTCAGGGGCCTGATGGAGGTCGGCGCGTGGCCGGGCTCGGTGGCCAGGTCCTCGAACTCCACCACGTTGGAGATGTCGTTGGTCCCCGACATGGCGATGTTGGTGACCCGCTCCAGGATCGCCTCCACCACCACCGGCACCCGGAACTCGGCGGCCAGCTTCTTGGCCTGCTCGAAGGCCGCGCCCAGCTCGCCCGGGTCGGTCACCCGGATCGCCTTGCAGCCGAGCCCCTCGGCGACCTTGACGTGGTCGACGCCGTAGACACCCAGTTCCGGCGAGTTGATGTTCTCGAACTCCAGCTTGACCTGGAAGTCGATGTCGAAGGCCCGCTGCGCCTGCCGGATCAGCCCCAGATAGGCGTTGTTCACCAGCACGTGCACGTACGGGATCCGGTGCTGCGCGCCGACCGCCAGCTCCTCCATCATGAACTGGAAGTCGTAGTCCCCGGACAGCGCGACCACCTGGGCCTCGGGGTCGGCCTTGGCGACGCCGAGCGCGGCGGGCACGGTCCAGCCCAGCGGGCCCGCCTGACCGCAGTTGATCCAGTGCCGGGGCCGGTACACGTGCAGCATCTGGGCGCCGGCGATCTGGGACAGCCCGATGGTGGAGACGTACCGCGTCTCGGGTCCGAACGCCTTGTTCATCTCCTCGTAGACGCGCTGCGGCTTGATGGGGACGTCGTCGAAGTGGGTACGGCGCTGGAGGGTGGCCTTCTTCTCCTGCGCGGCGGCGGACCAGGCGGACCGGTCGGGCAGCGCGCCGGCGTCCTTCAGCTCCTTCGCCACCTCGACGAAGAGGGCGAGCGCCGCCTTGGCGTCGGAGGCGATGCCGTAGTCGGGGGCGAAGATCCTGCCGAGCTGGGTCGGCTCGACGTCGACGTGCACGAAGGTCCGTCCGGCGGTGTAGACGTCGAGCTTGCCGGTGTGGCGGTTGGCCCAGCGGTTGCCGATGCCGAGGACGAAGTCGGACTCCAGGAAGGTCGCGTTGCCGTAGCGGTGCGAGGTCTGGAGGCCGACCATGCCGGCGTTCAGCTCGTGGTCGTCGGGGAGCACGCCCCAGCCCATCAGGGTCGGCACCACCGGGACGCCGGTCAGCTCGGCGAACTCCACCAGCAGATCGGCCGCGTCGGCGTTGATGACCCCGCCGCCGGCCACGATCAGCGGCCGCTCGGCCGTGTTGAGCATGCCGAGGGCCTTCACGATCTGCGCGCGGGAGGCGGCCGGCCGGTACACGGGCAGCGGCTGGTACGTCTCCGGGTCGAACTCGATCTCGGTGAGCTGCACGTCGATCGGCAGGTCGATCAGGACCGGCCCCGGACGTCCGGAGCGCATCAGGTGGAACGCCTGCTGGAAGACGCCGGGGACCTGGGCCGCCTCCAGCACGGTCACCGCCATCTTCGTCACCGGCCCCGCGACGGCGGCGATGTCGACGGCCTGGAAGTCCTCCTTGTGCAGCACGGCGGTCGGCGCCTGGCCGGTGACGCACAGGATCGGGATCGAGTCGCCGGTGGCCGAGTACAGCCCGGTGATCATGTCGGTGCCGGCCGGGCCCGAAGTCCCGATGCAGACACCGATGTTGCCGGGCCGGGTACGGGTGTACCCCTCCGCCATGTGCGAGGCGCCCTCGACGTGCCGGGCGAGGGTGTGGGTGATGCCGCCGGACGCCTTGAGCGCCGCGTAGAAGGGGTTGATCGCGGCGCCCGGCACACCGAACGCGTCCGCGACGCCCTCGCGCTTGAGGATCTCAACTGCCGCGCGGGCAGCGGTCATACGAGCCATCGAGTACTCCTGCTGGTCGGAACCTGGTCGGAACCACGCCCGTCGCGCCCACGCTGAGCAGCTTCCGCTTGTTTCCGCATAGTGAAAGTTCACTTTTGCATTCTGGAAGTAAGGTAAGTGGGTGGCCGGGCGACGTCAAGGGAGGACGATGAGGGGCATGACCGAGAGCCTCACGGTGCGCTGCCCGGTCTGCCGGCGCGCGCACCGCTACACGGCGGCGGCGTACCCGTGCGCCTGCGGGACGCCCGTCGCTCCTCCGCTCGACCCGGACGGGACGGTGACGGAGGTCCGCCACCGCGCCTGGGACGAGGAGTGGATCGGGGTGCGCTGCGCGTCCTGCGGCGGGATGGGGCAACGGCCGCGGCCGGAGCTGGGCTGTCCGTGCGGGACGGTGCTGAGCCTGCCGGTGCACGATCCCTTCGACCTGGTCGCGGCCGTGGTCCGGTACCTGGGCAGGCTCGGCCACCGCGACCTGCTCCACGCCCGGCGGGGCCTGACGGCCGGCGTCGGACTCGCCGGCCGGGGGGTGCTGGCGCAGGTGGACCCGTCGGGCGCGGCCGCGACGGTACGGGACGTGGAGTGCCTGTGGCTGACGGCGGCCACCCGCTCCGCGCGCTGCGTCCACTTCTCGTCGGCCGCCTACCCGGCCGAGGTCCGCGCCCGCGCCGATCTGCTGCGGGTACCGCTGTTCGTCCTCGGTCCGGGCCACGTCCCCCGGCCCGTGAACGGCGCGGCGGCGGCGATGGACGCGACGGACGACGCGTGACGATCTGAGTGTGCGCGCGGGCCGTACCGAGTACGCGTACTCAGGGCAGCGGGCGTCCTGGGCGGCGAGAGTGAGGGCACGCCGAGCGACTGGAGACCATGATGAACGTGTCCCGCAGAACGAACCGCACCGTCACCGCCACCGCACTTGGCACGGCTCTCGCCGCCGGTGCCGCGCTGCTGGCCCTCACCGGGTGCGCCGGTTTCGAGTACCGGGAGGATGTCTGCGGCGGCGGCGAGTACCCGGTGCTCTGGGTGGGCGGCACCGGTTCCGCCTGCGTGCCGGACGCGGAGGAGCCGCCCTCGGGGTACACGCGCTACCCGGAGGGCAAGGTGCCGCAGCAGGTCGACGACAAGTGGGACGTGTACTGGAACACCCACATGCTGGACGCGGACGGCAAGGTCGTCGAGGTCGGTTGACCGCGCGGCTAGAGGATCTCGCCCCGGCTACGGGCGTTGGCTTCGGCGACCTTCTCCCGCAGCCTGGAGCGCCGCCCCCAGGGGTCGCCTCCATACGGCGGCAGGTCGGCGCCCTCGGCGGTGGTGCCGAAGGGGTCTCCGGGGTCGTGGAAGACGAGCAGCCGCCCGTTGACGCCGTATTCCTCGATGGCTTCGGACAGTGCCGCCCGCGCGCTGCTCGCCATGCCGGTCGCTCCTTGTGTCGGCTGTCTTGTGACAGACGCTACGAGCGGCGCTGACCTGCGTCGATGGCACTTTCGCCGGGTGCGGGACCGAAGTGCCACGGAGCGTCAGACGGGCAGATCCACCAGGTCGGCCAGCTCCCGTATCTCGGGGGTCAGCGTCCGGCGGCGAGCCACCACGCGGCCGAGGATGTCGCGGGCGTACCGCTGGTTCGGGAGCCACTGCGGGGAGCCCGCGCGGATCTTCTGGAAGGCGTCCACCGCTTCCGCGTACTGCCGTAGCTGCGTGTGGGCGCTCGCCACGTCGAGCAGGTGCCGGTTCCTGTTGTTCGAGGTCGGCTTCAGAGCGTCCGCGGGGATGCGGGAGGCGAGGGCGAGCACCGTGTCCGGACGGTCGGAGACCATCGCGTTCTCGGTACGCTTCAGGGCCACGGTGACGGGCCCGAAGGTGCGCAGGAAGTCCCCTTGGGGGGTGCATTCACGCCCCAGGGCCACCGCTGCCGAGTGGGCCAGCCGCAGGGCGTCCTCGGCCTCGCCGGGCCGGTTGTCCCGGATGGCGGCGGCCGACAGGCGCAGCAGCAGCCATCCCCAGGCGCTCAACTCGGCCGGTGTGGCCCGCGACATGCGGGGCTCGACCTGGTCGGACCACCGCACGGCCAGCTCCCGGGCCTCCGCGAGCCGGCCCCGGCGCAGCAGCAGCCAGCACCGGACACTGACCGTGGCGGCGCGCTGGACCACATCGGTGGCGTCGTCCTGTGCGCGCTCCAGGGCCAGTTCGGCGGCGTCGAACTGCCGGGTCTGGGTCATCAGCCACCCGGTCAGCTCCAGCAGACGGGCCCGGAGCGGCCTGCCCCGGGGGTCGGTCGCGGTCAGCGCCTCGGTGTCGCGCAGCAGGACCGGCAGGACCGTGCCGAGTTCGGTGAAGCGGTCGTGCGCGAACAGGGGCACCGAGGCCCGGAGGGCGTCCCGTACGCCCTCGTAGGTGAGTGCCTCGTCGGACGCGACGGTGTCGGCGGGCGCCGCCAGGGCCGCGTGCACGGGCGCCCAACTCCGCACGGTGGCCGCGTCAGCCGGGTCTTCCGCGTGGGCGGCGACCAGCTGGGTGGTGGGCACCTTGAGCGTGTGCGCGAGAGCCCGCGCGGTCTCCAGCCGGGTGTCGGTGCGCTCGCCCTGTTCCAGTTTCCGGACGAGGGACACGGAGACACCCGAGAGATCCGCCAGTTGCCGCTGGGTCAGGCCCCGACGTTTGCGGATCTCCCGAAGCCGTTCACCGAGGTTGGCGCTCATACACCGAGAGTACGGCCACCGACCAGGCACCGGGGGGCTCAGCGGAAGTCCTCCTCCCGGTACTCCGCGTCCGAGCCGGCGGCGGTCGCCTCGCGGAGTTCGATGCGGCGGATTTTGCCGGAGACCGTTTTGGGGAGGTCGGCGAATTCCAGGCGGCGCAGGCGTTTGTAGGGGGCCAGGGTGTGGCGGGAGTGGTCGAAGAGGACCTTCGCGGTGTCCGGGCCGGGCTGCCAGCCGGCGGCCAGGACGATGTACGCCTTCGGGACGGCGAGGCGGAGTTCGTCGGGGGCGGGGACGACGGCGGCCTCGGCGACCGCCTCGTGTTCGAGGAGCGCGCTCTCCAGCTCGAAGGGGCTGATCTTGTAGTCGCTGGCCTTGAAGACGTCGTCGCTGCGACCGATGTACGTCAGGTACCCCTCCTCGTCCCGGGACCCGATGTCGCCGGTGCGGTAATAGCCGTCCGCCATCGCCTCCGCCGTGCGGGCCGGGTCGCCGTGGTAGCCGGTCATCAGGCCGACCGGGCGGGTGGAGAGGTCGAGGGCGATTTCGCCCTCCGCGGCGCCGGGGGCGCCGGTGACCGGGTCGAGGAGTTCGACGCGGTAGCCGGGGCTGGGGCGGCCCATGGAGCCGGTCTTGAGGAGCTGGCCGGGGCTGTTGGAGACCTGGACCGCGGTCTCGGTCTGGCCGAAGCCGTCGCGGATGGTGACGCCCCAGGCCCGGCGGACCTGTTCGATCACCTCGGGGTTGAGCGGTTCGCCCGCCGCGGCGACCTCGCGGGGCGGGGTGCCGAGCCCGCTCAGGTCGGCCTGGATGAGCATCCGCCAGACGGTCGGCGGGGCGCAGAAGGTGGTCACCCCGGCCCGCGTCATCTCGCGCATCAGGCGGGGCGCGTCGAAGCGGGTGTAGTTGTGGATGAAGACGGTCGCCTCCGCGTTCCACGGGGCGAACAGGTTGGACCAGGCGTGCTTGGCCCAGCCGGGCGAGGAGATGTTCAGGTGCACGTCGCCGGGCCGGAGGCCGATCCAGTACATCGTCGCCAAGTGGCCGATGGGGTAGGAGACGTGGGTGTGCTCGACCAGTTTGGGGCGGGCGGTCGTGCCCGAGGTGAAGTAGAGCATCAGGGAGGTGTCGGCGGGGGTCGGGCCGTCCGGGGCGAACACCTCCGACGCCGTCTCCGTCTCCTCGTACGGCTGCCAGCCGGCACCGGCGCCGCCGACCGCGATACGGGTGTAGGCGCCGGGCACGTCCGCGAACTTGCCGGTGTCCTCGGCGCGGACGATCACGTGGGCCACCCGGCCGCGCTCCACCCGGTCGCGCAGGTCGGCGGGGCCGAGCAGCGGGGTCGCCGGGATGACCACCGCGCGCAGCTTGATCGCGGCCAGCGCCGTCTCCCACAGCTCCACCTGGTTGCCCAGCATCACCAGGACGCGGTCGCCCGCCGCGACGCCCCGCTCCCGCAGCCAGTTCGCGGCCCGGTCGGAGCGGGCGGACAGCTCGGCGAAGGTCCGCCGGTGCTCCGTCCCGTCCTCCTCGACGATGTGCAGCGCCGTGCGGCCGTTGCCGTCCGCGATGACGTCGAACCAGTCCAGCGCCCAGTTGAAGTACTCCGGGCGGGGCCACTCGAAGCCCGTGTAGGCGGCCGTGTAGTCCTCGCGGTGCTTCAGCAGGAAATCCCGTGCCGTGCGGAAGCTCTCCGTCGCCGTCGTCATCGTGTCGTCCTCCTAGGTGCCGGGCCGGGGCCGGGCGGCTCGCTGCCATCTTCGGCGCATCGCCCCTGGTCGCACCAGCCCCGGACCGGGTGGACGTCAGCCTCGTACCGGGCCCCGGAGAAACCCCCCGTGGCCAAAACCCTGAACACTCCGCCCCCCGCTGTCCCCTCACCTCTCATCCGAGCGCCCCCATGACATCCACCCGCCGACTGCTCACGCTTCCCAGCGGACACAGTCCTCCCCGGGCCCGGCGCATGACGCCCGGCCGGCCGGGCACCCGGGGGCACTGTGCACGACGAGCGACGGAAGATCCTGGTGACCGGCTGGTTCAGCTTCCTGCACGGGGAGGCGACCGCCGGCGACGTGCTGGCGCTGCGCCGGGTGGCGGCGGTGCTGCGGGGCGCGGGGCTCGCCCACGACGTCGTGTGGAGCCCCGGGTTCCGGGCGGACGGCACGCACTTCGACGACATCGATCCGGCCGCGTACACCCATCTGGTCTTCGTGTGCGGGCCGGCGCACGGCCCGCAGGTCGAGGAGGTGCACCGGCGGTTCGCGCACTGTGTGCGGATCGCCGTCGGTGTCTCCGTGGTCGCCCCCCGCTCCCCCGCCGTCACCGGGTTCCACCGGGTGCTGGTGCGGGACGCGCCCGGCACCGAGCCGGCCCTCGACCTCGCGGCCCGCGCCCCCGCCTCGGCCGCCGTGCCGGTGGTCGGTGTGGTCCTCACGCACGGGCAGCGCGAGTACGCGGACCGGCGGCGGCACGCCGAGACCGCCGCGGTGGTGACGGGGTGGCTGGGCGGCAAGGACTGCGCGCGGCTGGAGCTGGAGACCCGGCTCGACGCGCACGACTGGCGGCTGTGCGGCACGGCGGACCAGTTGGAGGCGGTCCTGGCCCGGCTGGACCTGGTGGTCACCGACCGGTTGCACGGACTGGTGCTGGCGTTGCGGGCCGGGGTGCCGGCGCTGGCGGTGGACCCGGTCGCGGGCGGTGCGAAGGTGACCGCGCAGGCCAGGGCCTGCGGCTGGCCGGCGCTGGTCGGCTGCGAGGAACTGGCGCCGGGCCGGCCGGCCACGGACCGGCTGGAGCACTGGTGGCGGTGGTGCCTGGCCGACGGGCCCGGCGCGGCCCGCCGGGCGGCCGCCGCCTTCCGGTCGTCCGCCGTGCCGGACGGCGCGGACGCCCTGCTCGCGGCGCTCGGCGCACGGCCCGCCGGTTGACCCCCGCCGGCGCGGGCACTCGGTGGTGCGTCGGTCCGCCCCAGGAGGAGACACCGCAGGAGGCCCCGTGAGCGTCAGCCGGCTCCCCGAGCACGAACAGCGCGTCCTCGACGAGGTCGAACGCGCCCTGCGCCGCGACCGCCGGCTCGACCGGCGGCTGCGTACGTTCCGGCCGAGCCGGCGCCCCGATCCGGCGCGGCTGCTGACGTACCGCCCGCGCGCCCTGACGGTTCTGCTGCTGCTCGCCGTTTCCGTCACCCTGATGGTGACCGGCATCGTCACCGCCGAGCCCGGCGTGATCTGGGCGTTCGCCGGTGCCTGGCCGGTGACGCTGTTCGCGGTGTTCCGGCTGATGTGCCGCTGGACGGAGGGCTGACGGAGGGCTGCGGAGCGGGTCGTCAGCCCGTGTAGCTGCGGGCCGTCGAGTCGCGCTGGGCCGGTTCCAGGGTGCGCAGCCGGGCCTCCACGTCCGGCGGCAGCACCCGGCGTTCGCGCAGCACCCACGGCAGCGCGGCGGCGGCCTCGGCGAAGGCGCGCAGCGAGGCGGTGTCGCGCGGCACGGTACGGGCCAGGTGCAGGGTGCGGCGCAGGGCGTACCCGGCGGGGCGGCGCAGCCAGGTGAACCACAGGGTGTTGCGGATGCCGTGGGTGCGGCGCAGCCGGGCGTCCCGGACGACGGACGCATGGTGATGGATGGTCAGGTGGTCGGCGTAGGTCAGCCACCAGCCGGCCGCCGCGAGGTCGGCGGCGAGCAGTTCCTCCTCGCCGCCCAGCCACAGCCGGGGGTGGAAGCCGCCCGCGGCGCGGAACGCGTCGGTGCGCAGTACGGTCGCGGCGGCCAGGAAGGAGCCGAGCGCGGGGCCGGGCAGCCAGTCGGGGCCGGGGACCGGTGAGTCGCGCAGTTCCTTGACGATGGGGTCCTCGGTGCCGTCCGGTTCGACCACGATCCGGGCGGTGACGGTGCCGAGGGCGGGGTGCGCGTCGAGCAGGTCGGCGGCGCCGGCCAGCGAGCCGGGCGCCCACCAGGAGTCGTCGTCGCAGAAGGCGACGTAGGGCGTGCGGACCTGGCGGACGGCGAGGTTGCGGCCGACGGCGCCCAGGTTGCGGCCGGGGCGCAGCAGCCGTACCTGCGGGTGGTGGCGGGCGACGGCGGCCGCGGTGCCGTCGGTGCAGGCGTTGTCGGTGACGATCACCGGGGGCTTTTCCGGCAGCGCGGCCAAGTGGCCGAGGGTGCGCAGGAGTTCGGGGCGGCGGTTGTGGGTGATGACGACGACGGTGGTGCGGGGGTCGGTCATGCGGCCGGTTCCGTTCCGTCCAGGCGGCGGGCGGCCCGTTCCACGTGCGGGGGCAGGGCCCGGCGGTCGCGCAGCGCGGCGGGCAGCCGGGTGAGGACCTCGCGCAGCGCCCGCCGGGCGTGCGGGTCGCGGCGGGCGTCGGCGGCGAGCGCGCGGGTGCGGGCCAGGGCGTGCGGGAGGGGGCGGCGCAGCCAGGCGGTGAGGAGTTCGTTGCGGCGGACCACGGCCGGGCGGTCGGCGCGCGGGCCGGGGTCGGGGTGGTGGTGGGCGGTCACCTCGGGGCAGTGGGTGACGCCCCAGCCGCGGGCGGCCAGGTCGTAGGCGAGGAGGGTCTCCTCGGCGCCGAAGAAGAGCAGCGGGTGGTAGCCGCCGGCGTCGAGATACGCCTCGCGGCGGACCACCGAGGCGCAGGCCAGGAAGCCGAGGACCTGGGTGCCGGGCAGGTCGGCGGCGCCGCCGAGGGGGGAGTCGGCGAGGACGCCGTTGAGCGGGTCGGCGTACTCGGCGGGGCCGACCAGGGTGCGGGCGGAGAGCAGGCCGAGCCGGGGGTGTTCGTCGAAGAGCCGGGCGGCGGTGGCGAGGGCGCCGGGGGCCCACCAGGAGTCGTCGTCGCTGAAGGCCACGTACGGGGTGTCCAGGGCGCGGACGCCGTGGGTGCGGGCGAGGGCGCCGCGGTTGAAGGGCAGGGACAGCACCCGTATGCGGGGAAAGTCGCGGGCCAGCATGGCGCGGGTGTCGTCGGTGGAGGCGTTGTCGGCGACCAGGATCTCGGGCCGTTCGGGCAGGTCGAGCAGGTGGCGCAGGGTGGTGGCCAGCCGCGCCGAGCGGTTGCGGGTCGCGATGACGATGCCGACGGGCGCGTGGGGGGCGCGATCGGTGCGGGTGGGGCCGGGGGCGGTGGTGAGGGCGTGGTTCATGGTGCCTCGCTCAGGGCGTCGACGGCGTGCAGTACTTCGCCGGCGGTGATGCGCAGCAGCGCGGGGTCGGGGGTGTCGCCGTGCGGGTCCCCGGCGCCGTCCGGACCGGGGTGCCACAGGACCCGGTGGCGGGGGTGGGCGGGCGGGCCCCAGCGGCTGGGCGGGACGGGGCCGAAGAGGGTGACGGAGGGGGCGGCGTGGGCGACGGCGAGGTGCGCGACGCCGGTGTCGCCGCTGATCACGGCGTGGGCGCCGGCGACGAGGGCGGCCAGCCGGTCGTACGGCAGACCGCCGCCGAAGACGTCGGTGTCGGGCAGCCGGGCGTCCTTGGCCAGCCGGGCCACCAGGTCGTTCTCGTCCGCTCCGCCGGTCACCACGACCCGGTGTCCGCGGGCCCGCAGCGCCTCGGCGACGGCCGCGTACCGGTCCACGGGCCAGCACCGGGAGGGGGCGCCGGCGCCGGGGTGCAGGACCACCGCGCCGGGCGCCGGGGACGGTCCCGGCGGGCGGGGCAGCAGCAGGTCGGCCGGGTCGGCGTCGATGCCGTAGGAGGTCAGCAGGCGGCACCAGCGGTCGCGTTCGTGCTCCTCGGCGTACCAGGGCGGGCCATCGGGTGCCGCGAAGCCGAGCAGCCTGCGGGGGTGCAGGGCGGCCAGCGGGCGGAGGCTGACCGGGCCGTTGCCGTGCAGGTCGACGGCGAGGTCGGGGGGCGGGCCGGTCCAGTCGAGGACGGCGGGCACCGCCCGGCCGGGTGCGGCGGCGGGCAGCAGCCGGTCGACGGCGCCGGTGGCGGCGGCGACGGGGCCGAGTCCGGCGGGGCCGGCCAGCACCAGTTCATGGTCCGGGCAGGCCCGCCGCAACGCCCGCAGCGCGGGCACCCCGGCGAGCAGATCACCGAGGCCGAGGGCGCGCAGGACGAGGAGGCGGGGCGGGTGCTCCCCGGCCGCCGCCCG
>NZ_JBQOUX010000153.1:0-15792 GCF_052216785.1 Streptomyces sp. JW3
GGCGGCCGCGCCGCCCCCGGCGCACGTTCGTGACCTGGGCGGCTCCCCGGTCCGCCGGGCACCGATCCGGATAATGATCGTCCTGTTGTCGGTGCGGCCCGGTACGCTCGAAAGCACGATGACAGAGGACCTCTCACCGGCCGAGCGGTACGCGGCGGCCCGCAAGCGCGCCGCCGAGCAGGCCACCGCGCTCGCCTCCTTCCGCGAGATGTACGACTTCGGCCTCGACCCGTTCCAGATCGAGGCCTGCCAGGCGCTGGAGGCGGGCAAGGGCGTACTGGTGGCCGCGCCCACCGGCTCGGGCAAGACGATCGTCGGCGAGTTCGCCGTCCACCTCGCCCTGGAGCAGGGCAGGAAGTGTTTCTACACCACCCCCATCAAGGCGCTGTCGAACCAGAAGTACGCCGACCTGTGCCGTCGCTACGGCACCGACCAGGTGGGCCTGCTCACCGGCGACAACAGCGTGAACTCGGGCGCCCCGGTGGTCGTGATGACCACCGAGGTGCTGCGGAACATGCTGTACGCCGGTTCCCAGACCCTCACCGGCCTCGGGTACGTGGTCATGGACGAGGTGCACTACCTCTCCGACCGCTTCCGCGGCGCCGTCTGGGAGGAAGTGATCATCCACCTCCCCGAATCGGTGACGCTCGTCTCACTGTCGGCGACCGTGTCCAACGCCGAGGAGTTCGGCGACTGGCTCGACACCGTCCGCGGTTCCACCGAGGTGATCGTCTCCGAGCACCGGCCCGTCCCGCTGTTCCAGCACGTGCTGGCCGGACGCCGGATGTACGACCTGTTCGAGGAGGGCGAGGGCCGCAAGCGAGCCGTCAACCCTGACTTGACGCGGATGGCCCGCATGGAGGCCAGCCGGCCGTCCTACCAGGACCGCAGGCGCGGACGGCACATGCGCGAGGCCGACCGCGAGCGGGAGCGCAGACAGCGTTCCCGGATCTGGACGCCGGGCCGGCCCGAGGTCATCGAGCGGCTGGACAGCGCGGGCCTGCTGCCCGCGATCACCTTCATCTTCAGCCGCGCCGGCTGCGAGTCCGCCGTCCAGCAGTGCCTGTACGCGGGGCTGCGGCTCAACGACGAGGAGGCGCGGGAACAGGTGCGCGCCCTGGTCGAGGAGCGCACGGCCGCCATCCCCGCCGAGGACCTGCACGTCCTGGGCTACTACGAGTGGCTGGAGGGCCTGGAGCGCGGCATCGCCGCCCACCACGCGGGCATGCTGCCGACCTTCAAGGAGGTCGTCGAGGAGCTGTTCGTACGGGGACTGGTCAAGGCCGTCTTCGCCACCGAGACGCTCGCCCTGGGCATCAACATGCCCGCCCGTTCGGTGGTGCTGGAGAAGCTCGTCAAGTGGAACGGCGAGCAGCACGCCGACATCACCCCGGGTGAGTTCACCCAGCTCACCGGCCGGGCCGGCCGTCGCGGCATCGACGTCGAGGGCCACGCCGTGGTGCTGTGGCAGCGCGGTATGAACCCGGAGCACCTCGCCGGCCTCGCGGGCACCCGCACCTACCCGCTGCGCTCCAGCTTCAAGCCGTCGTACAACATGGCGGTCAACCTGGTCGAGCAGTTCGGCCGGCATCGCTCGCGGGAGCTGCTGGAGACCTCCTTCGCCCAGTTCCAGGCCGACAAGTCGGTGGTCGGGATCTCCCGGCAGGTGCAGCGCAACGAGGAGGGGCTGGAGGGCTACAAGGCCTCCATGACCTGCCACCTCGGCGACTTCGAGGAGTACGCGCGGCTGCGCCGCGAGCTGAAGGACCGGGAGACCGAGCTGGCCCGGCAGGGCGTGGCGCAGCGGCGGGCCGAGGCCGCCGTCGCGCTGGAGAAGCTGAAGCCCGGTGACGTCATCCACGTGCCCACCGGCAAGTACGCGGGGCTGGCCCTGGTGCTGGACCCGGGGCTGCCCGCCGGGCGGTCCAACGGGCACCGCGGCTTCGAGCACCACGACGGGCCGCGCCCGCTGGTGCTGACCGCGGAGCGCCAGGTCAAGCGGCTGGCGTCGATGGACTTCCCGGTGCCGGTGGAGGCGCTGGATCGGATGCGGATCCCGAAGTCGTTCAATCCGCGCTCGCCGCAGTCCCGCCGGGACCTCGCCTCCGCGCTGCGTACCAAGGCCGGGCACATCCCGCCGGAGCGGGCCCGCAAGAAGCGGTCCGAGGCGGCCGACGACCGGGAGATCGCGCAGCTGCGCAAGTCGATCCGCGCCCACCCCTGCCACGGCTGCGACGACCGCGAGGACCACGCCCGCTGGGCCGAGCGCTACCACCGGCTGCTGCGGGACACCTCGCAGCTGGAGCACCGGATCGAGGGCCGCACCAACACCATCGCCCGCACTTTCGACCGGATCGTGGCGCTGCTGACCGAGCTGGACTATCTGCGCGGCGACGAGGTCACGGAGCACGGCAAGCGGCTGGCCCGGCTCTACGGCGAGCTGGACCTGCTGGCCAGCGAGTGCCTCAGGGAAGGTGTCTGGGAGGGCCTCGGCCCGGCCGAGCTGGCCGCCTGTGTCTCGGCCCTGGTGTTCGAGTCCCGGGCCGCCGACGACGCGACGGCCCCCAAGGTGCCCTCGGGCAAGGCGAAGGCCGCGCTCGCCGAGACGGTCCGGATCTGGGGGCGGCTGGACGCCCTGGAGGAGGACTTCCGGATCAGCCAGACCGAGGGGGTCGGCCAGCGCGAGCCGGATCTCGGCTTCGCCTGGTCGGCGTACATGTGGGCGTCCGGCAAGGGCCTGGACGAGGTGCTGCGGGAGGCGGAGATGCCGGCCGGCGACTTCGTGCGCTGGTGCAAGCAGGTCATCGACGTGCTCGGCCAGATCTCGGCCGCCGCGCCCGCCGACGGCTCGACCGTGCCGAAGAACGCGCGCAAGGCGGTCGAGGGACTGCTGCGCGGAGTGGTCGCCTACTCGTCGGTGGGGTAGCCCCCGGGGCACGAGTTCAGGGCGCCCGAGCGTTGTCGCTCGGGCGCCCTCGTCATGTCCCGGCCCGCCGGTTCACTCGTTACGGTGAGTGACAATCGCACGCTCGTCCGTCGATACTTTACGTATTCGAATGGCTCCGTAGCGTGCAAATGGAACTGAGGCTACTCCTGCCCCGGTGTCCGTTTCAGGTGCTTGCCGAATATGACACGGCGTTGATCCGCTCGGACTAAGCTCGCCCGCAGCGCGCCGAGTTGAGGTGTATTCGCGCGTTTGTTCCCAATATAGCGAAGTAGCCCACAATCGCATGACATACCCCCCTGCACGCTTCCCCATCCCCGCCGATTCGTTCTCAGAGGGCCTACATGGTGAGTGTTGAATCCCCTCCTGGTCACCGCGAACTCCCCTACACACGCGTCCTGTTGCTGCCCGCCATACTGATGGCGGCGGCGACCGGGGCCGCCGTCGCCGTGGTGACGGACCCGGCCCGGCCCGCGGTCGGCCTGTGCGGTGGCCTGGCCACCCTGCTGGTGATCGTGACGGGCGCCGAAGCGGTCCGCCGGGGCCGCGTCCTGCGGGCCCTGCGCGCCGAGCACGCCCGTCACACGGAGTATCTGGAACGCCGGATCGCCGGCCACGACGAGGACATGGCCCGGCTCGTCGACGAGGTCCTCCCAGCCGCGCTGCACTACATGCGGCGCGGCAACACCCCGCGCGAGGTGATGCGCGACCTCGGCGACCTCGATCCGTCCTACGCGCACCTGCACGAGCCGCAGCGCAAGCTGATCCGCACGGTGGTCGAGACCATCGACCACGAGGAGGCGCTGCGGGACTCGGCCGCGCGCTCCTTCGTCGACGTCGCCCGGCGCGTCCAGGCCATCGTCCACCAGCAGAACAAGGAACTGCGGGAGATGGAGGAGGACCACGGCCGCAACCCCGAGGTCTTCGACGACCTGCTGCGCATCGACCACGGCACCGCGCTGATCGGCCGCCTCGCCGACTCCGTCTCCGTCCTCGGCGGCGGCCGCCCCGGCCGCCAGTGGCCCCAGCCGGTGGCGCTGTACAGCGTGCTGCGCGGCGCCATGTCCCGGATTCTGGAGTACCGCCGCATCCACCTGGCCTCCATCGCCAAGGTCAACATCAAGGGCACCGCGGTCGAGCCGGTCATCCACGCCGCGGCCGAGCTGCTCGACAACGCCACCCGCTACTCCCCGCCGAACACCAAGGTCAACGTCACCGCGACCGAGGTGCAGACCGGCGTCGCCATCGAGATCGAGGACGCCGGCGTCAACCTCAGCGAGGAGTCCCGGCTGCGCATCGAGGGCATGCTGGAGGCCGCCAAGCGCGGCACCGACCTCCAGGACCTCGCGGGCAACCCGCGCCTCGGCCTGTCCGTCGTCGGCCGCCTGTGCACGACGTACGACATGCAGGTCTCGCTGCGCGCCTCCGCCTATGGCGGGGTCCGCGCCATCCTGGTCGTGCCGAGCAACATGATGACCACCGAGCCCGGCGTGGGACTCGCCCACGGCATCGGCGCCACCTCCATCCCGCTGCCCGGCCCGGACGCGCTCCCCGGCCCCGAGCGCAAGCCCAAGAAGCGCCGCCCCACCAGCCCGCGGATCCCGGACTCGGTGTCCCTGGAGGACGACGTCCCCGAGGTCACCGAGTGGACGGCGGGCGGCCTGCCGCAGCGCCGCAGCCGGGTCAAGATGCCGCTCACCCAGCGCTACGCCGAACAGGCCGCCTACGAGCGGGCCGAGGCCGAGCGCGAGGCCCGCGAGGCCGCCGAGCGCGCCCGCAACGCCCGCTGGTCGACCCCCGAGCCGGAACCGGAGCCGGAGCGGAAGCCGGACGACGAGCCACTGCCGGGGCAGTGGGTCGAGGCCTTCTGGGAGGGCCTCAAGGGCGACCCGGCACCGGCCCCCGACGCGTTCACCCAGCCGCCCCATGAGCCGGCCCACGCCCCGGCCGACGACGAGGGAGACCTCAAGTGATCGAGCAGCAAGGAAAGTTCGACTGGATGCTCAGGGATCTCTACGACGGCGTCCCGGGCATCGAGATGATCGTGGTGCTCTCCGCCGACGGACTGCGCATCGCCCGCTACTCCGGTGACCCGGACGCCGCCGACCGGGTGGCCGCCGCCTGCGCCGGACTCCAGAGTCTGGCCGGCGCGGTGGCCCACGAGATCCCGAACAGCGACGGCCGGATGAAGCTGGTCGTCATCGAGATCGACGGCGGCTACTTCTATCTGATGGCCGCCGGTCCCAACGCCTATCTGGCGGTGCTCTCCGACGTCACCTGCGAGCCCGGCCGGATGAGTAACCGCATGCAGGACCTGGTCGCCCGCATCGGCCCCCACCTGACCAGTCCCGCCCGGCGCAACGGGCAGACCGTATGACTCCTCCCCAGCGCCAGAGGCGATTTTCCGCGCAAGAGCCGTCCGCCCGGCCCCCCGCGGAGGGCGCACCTTCTCCGGGAAACGTCACGGGCAATCCCGAGCGGCTGTTCGTCATCGGCGGTGACGCGGGCGGGGAGCGCGCGGACATCGACCTGGTGACCCTGATCGTGGCGCGCACCGAACCGCCGGCGTCGGCGACGCCCGAGCAGGCCGCCCTGCTCCGGTTGTGCGTCGCGCCCCTGTCCGTGGCGGAACTCTCGGCCTACCTGAGCCTGCCGTTCAGCGTGGTGACCGTACTGCTCACCGAGATGCTGGCAGCGGAACTGGTACAGGCCCGCGCCCCGATCGTCCGGCAGAAGGTCGCCGACCGGTCCCTCCTCGAAGCGGTGATGCATGGACTTCAAAAACTCTGACACCATTCCCGGCCCGCGCACGGAGGACCGGCTGCCGCACACGGCCGAGGCCGCCGTGAAGATCGTCATCGTGGGCGGTTTCGGCGTCGGCAAGACCACCATGGTCGGATCGGTCAGCGAGATCAGACCGCTGACCACCGAAGAGACCATGACCCAGGCCGGCATCGGGGTCGACGACAACTTCGGTTCCGCCTCCAAGACGGCGACCACCGTCGCCATGGACTTCGGCCGCATCAGCATCACCGACCAACTGGTGCTCTACCTCTTCGGCACCCCCGGCCAGGAGCGCTTCTGGTTCCTGTGGAACGGGCTGTTCGAGGGCGCGCTCGGCGCGGTCGTGCTGGTGGACACCCGCCGGCTGGAGGTCAGCTTCGACGTCATGGGGCGGCTGGAGGAGCGCGGTGTGCCGTTCGTGGTCGCCGTCAACTCCTTCCCGGACGCACCTCGTTACCCCCTGCCCGAGTTGCGCACGGCCCTCGACCTGTCCGAAGACATCCCGATCATGGAGTGTGACGTGCGCCGCCGGGCCTCCAGCCGGGACGTCCTGATGACCCTGATGCGCTTCCTGCACTCCCTGGCCATGACGGGCGCGCTCACCTGACCGCCGCCCACCCCGCACACCTGACACCTGACTTACTTTCAGCTCCGGAGCGACCACTGTGACGTCTGAAACCCACTCCCTGACCGGAACGGGCGATACCGCCGCCGGCCCGCCCCCCGGCTGCCCCGCGCACGGCCTCGGACCCGGCGGGCTGCACCGGCTGCACGAGGCCGAGGACCTGGACGAGCTGTACGAACAGCTGCGGGAACAGCACGGAGCGGTGGCGCCCGCGCTGATCCACGACGACGTGCCCGTGTGGGTGGTCCTCGGGCACTCCGAGAACCTGCACATGGTGAGCACGCCCGCGCAGTTCTGCCGGGACAGCCGGATCTGGACCCCGCTGAAGGAGGGCATGGTCAAGCCCGACCACCCCCTCATGCCGCACATCGCCTGGCAGCCCATCGCCTCCCACGTCGAGGGCGACGAGCACAAGCGGCTGCGCGGCGCCGTCTCCGGGGCCATGTCCACGATCGACTTCCGCAGTCTGCGCCGGCACATCAAGCGGCACACCCAGCGGCTGGTCAACCGGTTCTGCGAGGAGGGCCGGGCCGACCTGGTCGGCCAGTTCGCCGAGCATCTGCCGATGGCCGTGATGTGCGAACTCCTCGGCATGGCGGACGACTACGACGACCGGCTGGTGGAGGCCGCCCGGGACGCGCTCAAGGGCACCGACACGTCGCTCGCCAGCCACACCCACGTGATGGAGGTGCTGAGCCGCCTCACCGCGCGCCGCCGCGCCGAGCCCGGCGAGGACTTCACCACCCACCTCATCAACCATCCGGCGGACCTCAGCGACGACGAGGTCCGGGAGCACCTGCGGCTGATCCTCTTCGCCGCCTACGAGAACACGGCGAACCTCATCTCCAACGTGCTGCGCGTGGTCCTCACCGACCCGGGGTTCCGCGCGCAGCTCAGCGGCGGTCAGATGACGGTGCCCGAGGCGGTCGAGCAGTCCCTGTGGGACGAGCCGCCGTTCAGCACGATCTTCGCCTACTTCGCCAAGCAGGAGACCGAGCTGGGCGGTCAGCGGATCCGCTCGGGCGACGGACTGCTGCTCGGCATCGCGCCGGGCAACGTCGACCCGCGCATCCGCCCCGACCTGGCCGCCAACATGCAGGGCAACCGTTCCCACCTCGCCTTCGGCGGCGGGCCGCACGAATGTCCCGGCCAGGACATCGGCCGGGCCATCGCCGACTCCGGCGTCGACGCCCTGCTGATGCGGCTGCCGGACGTCCAGCTCGCCTGTGCCGAGGACGAGCTGCGCTGGCGGTCCTCGATCGCGTCCCGGCACCTGGTGGAGCTGCCGGTGCGGTTCGAGCCGAAGCCGCCGCAGGATGTGACGCAGGCGCCCAGCCACGCCCCGGCCCCGCCGCAGCAGGCCCCTTGGCACGTGGGAGCGCCGCTGCCGCGGCCGGTGGGCGAGTCGGGGCCCTCGCCCGTCGTGACCCGGCCGGCGCCACCCGCCGCCGACCGCGCCGCGGCGACGGCACCTGGGGAACCGGCGCGTCCGCTCGGTGCGTGGCGGCGCCTGGTGCGCTGGTGGCGCGGTTACTGACCGGCGGCGGGCCGGGCTCCGCCACCGGCGGCCCAGTCCGAGTAGGAGATCCAGGCGGTGAGGGTGCGGGCGCTGCGGAAGCGGTGCTCGCGTCCGGTGAGCGGGTCGGTGAAGGCCAGCTCGCGGGCCAGCAGTTGCAGCGGGCGCCGGAAGTCGTCCGCGGGGACGGGGCCGGTCACCTCCGGGTAGAGCGGGTCACCGAGGATCGGGACGCCGAGCGCGGTCATGTGGACGCGTAGTTGGTGGGTCTGGCCGGTGGTGGGGGTGAGGCGGTAGCGGGCCAGCTCTGGGGTCGGGGGCGTTGGCGGTGGGTTGGTGGCCGGTTCCGGCGACGGTGCCGTCGTCGGCCACGGGCGCCGGTCGATCAGCTCGATGTGGCTCACGGCGTTCGGCTCGCCCTCGGTCTCCTGGGCGGTCAGCACCCCGCGTTCCTTCACGATCCGGCTCCGTACGGTCCGGGGGAGGGGGAGTGCGGGGGCGTACGGGGCGACGGCCTCGTAGGTCTTGTGGACCAGCCGGTCGCGGAACAGGGTCTGGTAGGCGCCGCGTTCCTCGGGGCGCACGGTGAACAGGACCAGTCCGGCGGTCAGGCGGTCGAGGCGGTGCGCGGCGCTGAGCGTGGGGACGCCCAGTTCGCGGCGCAGGCGGGCCAGGGCCGTCTGTGTGACGTGGCCGCCGCGTGGGGTGGTGGCCAGGAAGTGCGGTTTGTCGGCGACCACGATGTGCTCGTCGCGGTAATGGACGAGCAGCGGGAAGGGGACCGGTACTTCGGGAGGCAGTTCGCGGTGGAACCAGACGAACATGCCGGGCCGGTAGGGGGCGTCGGCCGCGACCGGGCGGCCGTCGGCGGCGACCACCAGACCCGCGTCGAACATCTCGGCGACGACGCCGGGCGCCGCGCCGGAGAGGCGTTCGACGAGGTGGTCGCGGACCGTGGCCCACGGGCCCTCGGCGGGCAGCCGCAGCCGCACCGGGTCGACCCCGTCGCGCTGGGGGAGCGGGGAAGGCGGGGGCGGGGTGCGGCGTCTCATCGTGGGCCAAGGGTACGAGGCCGGGGGCCCTGGGCGGCGAAGGTGCTGAGCCATGGGTACGAGGCAGGCCCGGGCGCCGGGGCGTCGGAAATCGCTGGTGGGTGGCGTGAGCGCGCTGGGAGGATGCGGATCATGCCCTATCTGACGAGCCCGGTTCTCCCCGCCGGCACGCTGTCCCGTACCGCTCAGCCCACGATCGCCACCGGTGACGGACTCCTGCTGCGTCCCTGGCGGGAGGAGGACGCGCCCGCCGTCTACGAGGCGTTCCAGGACCCGTTGATGCACCAGTGGCACATCCGGGCCGCCGACTCCGTGGCGGAGGCGCGCGGCTGGACGGTCGAGTGGCGGCGGGCCTGGGCCGAGGAGCGGAACGTGCAGTGGGCGGTCGCCGACGCGGCCGACGACCGGCTGCTCGGCCGGGTGGCCCTGCGCGATGTGCTGCTCGGTGACGGGGTGGCCGAGGTGGCGTACTGGACCACGGCGGCGGCCCGTGGACGGCGGGTGGCCACGCGGGCCACGGTGGCGCTCGCCCGCTGGGCCTTCGAGGTCGGTCTGCACCGGCTGGAGCTGACCCATGCCGTCGCCAACCCGGCTTCCTGCCGGGTCGCGGCAAGGGCGGGGTTCGTGCTGGAGGGGGTCAAGCGCAGCGCGCTGCGGCACCCGGACGGGTGGCACGACATGCATCTGCACGCCCGCCTGAGCGACGACTGAGCCGACTGAGTGGGTGGGGCCGGTGGAGCGACGGCGCCCACCCCGTGGCGCCCCGTGGGGAGGGCAAGGCGCGGTCCGGTGGCGCGGGTGCCTGCCTCGTGGGCCGGGGGCGCCTACGGAGCACCGACAGGGCGCGACCTGGCCGGCGACTCGAGGGCCCAGCCTGGGCTGTCCGGGCGTGACCTGGCCGACGACGCGAGGGCCCCGACCAGGGCCGGCCGTGGTGAGTGCCGCGCGGCCGGTGTGAGAGCGCTGCGGGGTGTGGACGCGGTCGCGCCCGGCCCGAGGGCGGTGTGCGGGGGTGGCGGCGGATGTGCCGGACGCGCGTGGCTGTCAGCCCGCGGAAGCGGCGGAGCCGCCCTCCTGTTCCGCCTCGACCTGGGCGTTCCACTCGCGCTTGGAGGACTGCCAGCCGTCCTCGTTGTGGCCCAGCCGCCAGTAGCCGGAGATGGAGAGGTCCTCGCGGGGGAACTGCCGCTCGACCCGGAGCAGTTTGCGCAGTTCCTTCACGCAGCCCGCCTCGCCGTGCACGAAGGCGTGCACCCGGCCCGCGGGGAACTCCAGGGCGCGGACGGCCTCGACCAGCGCCTCGCCGACCGGACGGTCGCCGCGGTGCAGCCAGACGACCTCCACGGCGGAGTCGATCTTCTGCTCCTCCTCGGGACCGGCGACCTCCACGAAGGCGAAGGCGCGCGCCCCCTCGGGGAGCGCCTCCAGCGAGCGGGCGATCGCGGGCAGCGCGCTCTCGTCACCGGCCAGCAGATGCCAGTCGGCGGTGGGGTCGGGGGCGTAGCCGCCGCCGGGGCCCATGAAGAGGATGGTCTCGCCGGGCCGGACGTCCCGCGCCCAGGGGCCGGCCAGGCCCTCGTCGCCGTGGACGACGAAGTCCAGGGTCAGCTCGCGCAGGGCGGCGTCCCAGTGCCGCACCGTGTAGGTGCGGGTCACCGGCCACTGCTCGCGGGGGAACTCCGCGCGGATCTGCTCCATGTCGAACGGCTCGGGGTAGGTCGCGCCGCCGGACGGGAAGAGCAGTTTCACGTAGTGGTCGGTGCAGGTGTCCGCCGAGAAGGCGGCCAGCCCCTCGCCGCCGAGGACCACCCGCTGCATGTGCGGGGTGAGCCGTTCGGTGCGGACGACCTGCGCGGAGTGCGGCTTCCGCGGCTTGCGTCCCGGTCGGTCTGCCATGACGGCCTCCCAAAGCATGAGTTAGGTTTGCCTAAGTTAGCATCCCTCTCCCAGTGTGCGCCTGAGCAACCCACCGGGCTCAGGAACCCAGCGTGGTCAGCAGGCGTTGCAGTGATCCGCCCAGGCCCCAGCGGGCCGCGAGGGCGCCCAGCGCCTCCGGGTCGCGGGGAGTGCGCGGCAGCGCGGTGTCGACGTCGGGCAGCGGGACGTCGTCCGCGACCCGGACCACCTTCGGGGCCACCGCGAGATAGGGCCGGGCCGCGTCCAGCCGCCGGCGCTGGGCCGGGGTGAGCCCCGCCGCCGGGTCGTCGACCGCGGCCAGGATGCCGGGCAGGTCGCCGAACTGGGCCAGCAGCTTGGCCGCGGTCTTCTCGCCGACGCCGGGCACCCCGGGCAGGCCGTCGCTCGGGTCGCCGCGCAGCAGCGCCAGGTCGGCGTAGCCGCGGCCGTCGACGCCGTACTTCTCGCGCAGCCATGCCTCGTCGGTGAGCTGGAGGGTGCCGACGCCCTTGAGTGGATAGAGCACGCGGACGCCGCGGGCGTCGTCGACGAGCTGGTAGAGGTCGCGGTCGCCGGTGACGATGTCGACCGGGCCGGCCGCCCGCGCGGTGTAGCTGCCGATCACGTCGTCCGCCTCGTACTCCGGGACGCCGACGCGGGCGATGCCCACCGCGTCGAGGACGGCCTCGATGACCGGGACCTGCGGGGAGAGGGTGTCGGGGACCTCCTCCTCGTCCGGTCCCGCCGGGCGCTCGGCGGCGACCCGGTGTGCCTTGTAGGAGGGGATCAGCTCCACCCGCCAGGCCGGCCGCCAGTCGGCGTCCATGCAGGCGACCAGGTGATCCGGCCGGTGGTCCTTCACCAGCCGGTCGATGAAGTCGAGCAGTCCGCGCACGGCGTTCACCGGCGAGCCGTCGGGGGCCCGCACGGAGTCGGGGACGCCGAAGTAGGCCCGGAAGTAGAGGGAGGCGGTGTCGAGGAGCATGAGTCGTCCGGTCACGCACCGCATCATGCCGCAGGGCGGGGCGGGCGCACGCGAGGGTCGCCCGGAAGGAAAGGGAGGTGTACGGGCCGTGACTGACACGTGTCCCAGAAGTGAAGCAGATCACATAAGTGTTTGGCCGATAAGGAACAGGGCAGGTGCGCACCCGAACCAAAGCTGGTTGAAAACTTCAACTGTTAGCCAGTCTTCGGATCTTGTCCCTGTCCCCGAGCCAAGAGGTAAGCGTGTCAGCCAGGCTTGAGGCCGAGCATCTCTACAAGGTGTTCGGCAGAAAACCCGACCAGGCAGTCGAACGACTGCGCCAGGGAGCCGAGAGGGAGGAACTGCGCGCCGACGGCACCACGGCAGCCGTCATCGACGCGTCCTTCACCGTCGAACCGGGCGAGATCTTCGTCGTCATGGGCCTGTCCGGGTCCGGCAAGTCCACGCTGCTGCGCATGCTCAACGGCCTGCTGGAGCCGACCGGCGGCCACGTCCGCTTCGGCGGCGAGGACCTGACCGAGCTCGGCGACCGGAAGCTGCGCGAGGTCCGCTCCAAGAAGATCAGCATGGTCTTCCAGCACTTCGCGCTCTTCCCGCACCGCAGTGTCCGCGACAACGCCGGCTACGGCCTGGAAGTGCAGGGCGTGCCCCGCGCCGAGCGCGAACGCCGCGCCGACGAGGCGCTCGCCCTGTGCGGCCTGGCCGGCTGGGAGAAGTCCTGGCCCGACGAGCTGTCCGGCGGTATGCAGCAGCGCGTGGGGCTGGCCCGCGCGCTGGCCACCGACGCCGACCTGCTGCTGATGGACGAGTCCTTCAGCGCCCTCGACCCGCTGATCCGGCGCGACATGCAGGACCAGCTGCTCGAACTCCAGAAGACGCTCAAGAAGACCATCGTCTTCATCACCCACGACCTCAACGAGGCCATGCGCCTGGGCGACCGCATCGCCATGATGCGCGACGGCCGCATCGTGCAGATCGGCACCGCGCAGGACATCCTGATCCGCCCGGCCAACGACTACGTCGCCTCCTTCACCCAGGACGTCGACCGCTCCCGGGTGCTCACCGCCGGCGCGGTGATGGAGACCGAGACGCGCGGCGACGAGGCCGACTGCGGCTGCGAGACCGCCACCCCCGAGACGTCGTTCACCGACCTGTGCGCGATCAGCGCGCGGGTGCCGCACCCGGTGGCCGTGCTGAACGGCGACGGCGACCTGGTCGGCGTCGTGCCGCGCCAGCGGCTGGTCGGCTTCCTCGGCGACGAGCAGGCCGACCCCGGGGTGTGCGACACCCCGCGAGACAAGGGCGGCGAGAAGGTGATGGCCCGTGCCTAGGATTCCGCTCGGTACCTGGGTCAATGACGCGGTCGACTGGCTGCTCGACCACGTGGCCTGGCTCTTCGACTTCTTCAAGACCGTCTTCACCGGCACCTACGACGGCATCGACGCCGTCCTCCAGGCGCCCGAGCCGCTGCTGCTGGCCGGCATCTTCGCGGTGATCGCGTTCTGGCTGCGCGGCACGCTCGCCGGTGTTCTCACCTTCGTCGGATTCGCGTTCATCGACTCCCTCGAACTGTGGGAGAACGCGATGATCACGCTCTCCCTGGTGCTGGTCGCCACCATCATCGCGCTGGTGATCGCCGTGCCGGTGGGCATCTGGGCGGCCCGCTCGGACCGGGTCAGCTCCGTGGTCCGGCCGGTGCTGGACTTCATGCAGACGCTGCCCGCGATGATCTACCTGATCCCGGCGATCCTGTTCTTCGGCACCGGCGCCTCCGCGGGCATCGTCGCCACCCTGATCTTCGCGCTCGCCCCCGGGGTGCGGATGACCGAGCTGGGCATCCGGCAGGTCGACAAGGAACTGGTCGAGGCGGCCGAGGCGTTCGGCACCACGCCCCGCAACACCCTGCTGCGGGTCCAGCTCCCGCTGGCGCTGCCCACCGTGATGGCGGGCGTCAACCAGGTCATCATGCTCGGCCTGTCGATGGCCGCGATCGCCGGCATGGTCGGCACCGGCGGCCTCGGCGGCGACGTCAACGAGGCCATCGGCCAGCTCAACGTGGGCCTCGGTTCCGAGGCCGGCGTCGCGATCGTGATCCTGGCGATCTACCTCGACCGGATGACCAGCGCCCTGGGCACCCAGGTCTCGCCGCTCGGCCGGCGCGCCGTGGCCCGGGCCCGGTCCCTGCACGGCATGAAGATCTGGTCCTACCGGCCCCGCCCGCAGATCGCCGTCGTGGGCGTCGTGATCCTGGCCCTGGTGGCCGGCGGCATGGGCGTGTTCGGCGGCTCCGGCGACTCCGAGTCGGTCGCCAGCGGCGACAACGTCGGCCAGGGCAAGAAGATCACCCTCGGCTACGTCCCCTGGGACGAGGGCGTCGCCTCCACCTTCCTGTGGAAGGAGATCCTGGAGGAGCGCGGCTACGAGGTCGAGGCCAAGCAGTTCGACGCCGGGCCGCTCTACACCTCCCTCGCGCAGGGCGACATCGACTTCGCCACCAACTCCTGGCTGCCGACCACCCACGCGCAGTACTGGAAGAAGTACGGCAGCAAGCTCGACGACCTCGGCGCCTGGTACGACAAGACGACGCTGGAGCTGACCGTCCCGGCGTACATGAAGGACATCAACACCCTCGCCGACCTCAAGGGCAAGGGCGACCTGTTCGGCGGCAAGATCACCGGCATCGAGTCCAGCGCCGGCGAGACGGGCCTGCTGAAGAGCAAGGTCCTCAAGGCGTACGGCCTGGACAAGGAGTACAAGGTCGTCGACAGCTCCACCCCGGCGATGCTCGCCGAGCTGAAGCGGGCGATCAGCAAGCAGGAGCCGATCGTCGTACCGCTGTGGTCGCCGCACTGGGCGTACAACGACTACGACCTCAAGAAGCTGAAGGACCCCAAGGGCGCCTGGGGCTCGGGCGACGGGGTGCACACGCTGTCCCGCAAGGGCTTCGCCGCCGACGACCCGACGGTCGCCAAGTGGCTGAAGAGCTTCAAGATGACGGAGGACCAGCTCACCAGCTTGGAGGCCGAGATCAACAAGTCCGGCAAGGGCAAGCAGCAGGACGCCGTCAAGACCTGGCTGAAGGACAATCCCGGGTTCGTGGACGAGATGGCCCCGGTCGAGTCCGGCTCCGGCTCGAACCCGGCGGAGGCCAAGCGCGCGCTGGACGTGGCCTGGTTCCCGTGGGACGAGGACGTCGCGGTCACCTATCTCTGGAAGAACGTCCTGGAGAAGCGCGGCTACGAGGTCAACACCAAGCAGATGGACGTCGGCCCGGTCTACACCGGCCTGGCCACCGGTGACCTGGACCTCAACTTCGACGCGTGGCTGCCGCACGCCCAGGCCAACTTCTGGGAGAAGAGCAAGGACGACCTCACGGACCTGGGCACCTGGTACTCACCGACCTCGCTGGAGGTCGCGGTGCCCAGTTACGTCAAGGACGTCAAGTCCATGGCGGACCTCAAGGGCAAGGCCGACCTCTTCGACGGGAAGATCATCGGCATCGAGCCGGGCACCGGTGAGATGAACCTGCTCAAGAAGGACGTGCTGCCCGGTTACGGCCTGGACGACGAGTACGACGTCGTCGACGGCTCCACGCCGGCCATGCTGGCCGAGCTGAAGCGGGCCATCGCCAAGGAGGAGCCGGTCGCGGTCGTCCTGTGGTCGCCGCACTGGGCGTACAGCGACTACGAGCTGACCAAGCTCAAGGACCCGAAGAAGCTCTGGGGCGACAACAACACGATCCACACGATCGCCAGCAAGTCGTTCCCCGAGCAGTACCCGCAGCTCACGAAGTGGATCAAGAACTTCAAGATGAGCGAGGACGAGCTCGGCAGCCTGGAGAGCGAGATCAAGGACCGGGGCCAGGGCCACGAGGAGGAAGCGGTGGCCGCCTGGCTGAAGGAGAACCCGGAGGTCGCGCAGCGGATGACCGCCGCGTAACCGTTCCGTGGACCGCCACCGAGGGGTGGGCCGTCCCGCGCTGTCACAGCG
>NZ_JBQOUX010000154.1:0-15326 GCF_052216785.1 Streptomyces sp. JW3
GTTCCCCGCGCCCCTGAAGGGGCGCGGGGAACCGCGCGATCAGCCACGACGCGCCCGCGGCCGCCATACCGCCGGAACCACCCGAGCTGTACCGCGCCCACCTGCACGAACCCCCACCACAAGGTCACCCCGTGCCATCACCGAAGGCACCCCGTGCCGACTTTCTCGTGATCAAGAGGTTTTCCCTCTCAACCCTTTGATCGATCATCGATCAGGGAGTTACAGTCACCGATGGACTCCTACCGGGGTCCACGCCCTGTCCTGCCAAAGACCAAGGGCACCCCCCTTCGACTGAGGAAGGCGGCGACATGACCGACCCCCACGCCATCCAGCCGAGCGAGCTCGACCAGCTCCCGGACCGGGACCCGGAGGAGACCGCCGAATGGCAGGCCTCCCTGGACGCCGTCGCGAAGGCGGCCGGACCGCACCGCGCCGCGTATCTGATGCGGCGCACGCTGGAGCGTGCCGAGGGAGCCGGCGTCGCACTGCCGAAGCTCCTCGAGACGGACTACGTCAACACCATCCCCACCTCCGCCGAGCCGTCCGTGGACGGCGACGAGGAGCTGGAGCAGCGGATCACCGCCTGGAACCGCTGGAACGCGGCGGCGATGGTGACCCGCGGCAGCAAATACGGCGTCGGCGGCCACATCGCCACCTTCGCCTCCGCGGCCTGGCTCTACGAGACCGGCTTCAACCACTTCTTCCGCGGCAAGGAGGGGGACGGCTCCGGCGACCAGCTCTACATCCAGGGCCACGCCTCCCCCGGCATCTACGCCCGCGCCTTCCTGGACGGCCGGCTGAACGAGGGCCACCTCGACAACTTCCGCCGCGAGTCCGGCGGCAACGGCCTGCCGTCCTACCCGCACCCGCGCCGGCTGCCCTGGCTGTGGGAGTTCCCGACCGTCTCCATGGGCCTCGGCCCGATCTCCGCGATCTACCAGGCGCGCTTCAACCGCTACCTGACCAGCCGCGGCATCAAGGACGTCGCCGACTCGCACGTGTGGGCGTTCCTCGGCGACGGCGAGATGGACGAGCCGGAGTCGACCACCGCGCTGACGCTGGCCGCCCGCGAGGGTCTGGACAACCTGACCTTCGTCATCAACTGCAACCTGCAGCGCCTCGACGGCCCGGTGCGCGCCAACTTCAAGATCGTGCAGGAGCTGGAGTCCCTCTTCCGCGGCTCCGGCTGGAACGTCGTCAAGACGCTCTGGGGCACCGCCTGGGACGAGCTGTTCGCGCTCGACACCACGGGCGCGCTGGTCCGCCGGCTGCGCGAGGTACCCGACGCGCAGGTCCAGACGTACCAGACCCGCGACGCGGCCTACATCCGCCAGGACTTCTTCGGCAAGGACCCGGCGCTCGCCGAGCTGGCGAAGCTGCTGAGCGACGACAAGATCCTGGAGTGCTTCCACTTCTCGCGCGGCGGCCACGAGGCCCGCAAGGTCTACGCCGCGTACAAGGCCGCGCTGTCCCACAAGGGGCAGCCGACGGTGATCCTGGCCCAGACGGTCAAGGGCCACACCCTCGGCAAGGGCTTCGCGTCCAAGAACGCCAACCACCAGATGAAGAAGCTCACGGTGGACGAGTTCAAGGACATGCGCGACCTGCTCGGCCTGCCGATCAAGGACAGCGACTTCGTCGACGGCGTGGTCCCCTACGGCCACCCGGGCGCCGACTCCCCCGAGGTCCGCTACCTCCAGGAGCGCCGCGCGGCGCTCGGCGGCCCCGCCCCGGCCCGCCGTACGCACCCGCTGGCCCCGCTGCCCGCGCCCGCCGAGAAGGCGTTCGCCGCCTTCGACAAGGGCTCCGGCACGCAGAGCGTCGCGACCACGATGGCGTTCGTCCGCCTCGTCAAGGACCTGGTCCGGGACAAGGAGACCGGGAAGCGCTGGGTGCCGATCGTCCCCGACGAGGCGCGCACCTTCGGCATGGAGAGCCTCTTCCCGTCGCTGGGCATCTACTCCCCCAAGGGCCAGACGTACGAGCCGGTCGACCGTGACCAGCTGATGTACTACAAGGAGGCCGAGAACGGGCAGATCCTCAACGAGGGGATCACCGAGGCCGGTTCGATGGCCGACTTCATCGCCGCGTCCACCGCGTACGCCACGCACGGCGAGGCGATGATCCCGTTCTACATCTTCTACTCGATGTTCGGCTGGCAGCGCACGGCCGACCAGATGTGGCAGCTCGGCGACCAGCTCGGCCGCGGCTTCCTGGTCGGCGCCACGGCCGGCCGCACCACGCTGACCGGTGAGGGCCTCCAGCACGCCGACGGCCACACCCCGGTGATCGCCGCCACCAACCCGGCGTCCCTCACCTACGACCCGGCGTTCGCCTACGAGATCGCCGTGATCGTGCGCGAAGGCCTGCGCCGGATGTACGGCGAGGCGAAGCCCGGCGAGGACCAGAACGTCTTCTACTACCTCACCGTCTACAACGAGCCGATGCCGCAGCCCGCGAAGCCGCAGGGCCTTGGCATCGACGAGGGCATCGTCAAGGGCCTGTACCGCTTCAACACCGCGGAGTCGGCCGGTCTGACCCCGGCCGCCAACGCGCCCCGCATCCAGCTGCTCGCCTCCGGTACGGCGATCCACTGGACGCTGAAGGCGCAGCGGCTGCTCGCCGAGGAGTGGGGCGTGGCCGCCGACGTGTGGTCCGCGACCTCCTGGACGGAGCTGCGCCGCGACGCCATGGACGCCGACGCGGCGCTGCTGCGCGGCGAGGACCGGGCGCCGTACGTGCGGCAGGCGCTCCAGGGCGCCGAGGGTCCGGTGCTGGCGGTCTCCGACTACATGCGCCAGGTGCCCGACCAGATCGCGCAGTGGGTCGAGCAGGACTGGTCCTCGCTGGGCGCCGACGGCTTCGGTCTGTCGGACACCCGGGAGGGCGCGCGCCGGCACTTCGGCATCGACGCCGAGTCCGTGGTCGTCGCGGCGCTGGCCCAGCTGGCCCGGCGCGGCGAGGTCAAGGCGACGGCCGTGAAGGAGGCGCGCGAGCGCTACGGCCTGTAGTCACCGCAGGTTTGTCCACAGGCCCCCGCCGCGCGCGGGGGCCTGTCGCATGATGTGGGCCATGCGTGCCGCCCGCCTGATCAAGATGGTCCTGCTGCTCCAGTCCCGGCCCTCGATGACCGCCGCCGAGCTGGCCCGGGAGCTGGAGGTGTCCGAGCGGACGGTCACCCGGGACGCGCAGGCGCTGTCCGAGGCGGGGGTGCCGGTCTACGCGGACCGGGGCCGGGCCGGCGGCTACCGGCTGGTCGGCGGGTACCGGACTGGGCTGACCGGCCTGGCCCGGGGCGAGGCGGAGGCGCTGTTCCTGTCCGGAGTGCCGGGGGCGCTGCGCGAGATGGGGCTGGAGGACGCCGCTTCGGCGGCCCGGCTGAAGGTCTCGGCGGCGCTGCTGCCGTCCCTGCGCGACGTCTCCCGGACGACCGCGCAGCGCTTCCACCTGGACGCCCCGAACTGGTTCACCGAGCCGCGCACCCCCCAGCTGCTGCCGGTGGTGGCGGACGCGGTGTGGGACGACCGGCCGCTCACCGCCCGCTACCGGCGCGACGAGCACGAGGTCGAACGGGAGCTGGAGCCGTACGGGCTGGTGCTGAAGGCGGGGGTCTGGTACCTCTGCGCGCGGGTGGCGGACGGGACCGGCGGCGACGGGGTCTTCCGGGTGTACCGGATCGACCGGTTCACCGCCGTGTCGCCCGGCCCGGAGCGGTTCGCCCGGGACGCGGACTTCGACCTGCCCGGGTTCTGGGCCGAGCGGGCCGAGCAGTTCGCGCGGTCGGTGCTGCGGGCCGAGGTGGTACTGCGGCTCTCCCCGCGGGGGGTGCGGCGGCTGCCGTACGCGGTGGACCCGCCCGCCGCCCGGCAGGCGCTGGCCGCCGCCGGATCGCCGGACGCGGACGGCCGGGTCACCGTGACGCTGCCGGTGGAGTCCGAGGACGTCGCGCACGCCCAGCTCGGGGCGCTCGGCCCGGAGGCGGAGGTGCTGGCCCCCGCCGGGCTGCGCGAGCGGTTCGCGGCGGACGCCCGGCGGCTGGCCGCCCTGTACGCAGCGGCGGCCGACGAGGAGATAACGATCTGTCGCCCGGACGTGCGCCCCGGCCCCGCAGGGCCGATGCTGGACCCGTGATGGACGAGACGGAGTTCTGGGAGCTGATCGACACCGCTCGCCGGGGTGCCGAGGGCGACCCCGAGGAGCAGGCCGACCTGCTGGTGGAACGGCTGTGCCGGCTGGACCCGGAGGCGGTCCTGGACTTCGCCCGTCACTTCGAGGCCCGCTACCACCGGGCCGGCACCTGGGAGCTGTGGGGCGCCGCCTGGATCCTGCTCGGCGGCGCGAGCGACGACGCCTTCGACTGGTTCCGCTGCTGGCTGATCGGCCAGGGCCGGGAGGTCTACGAGGGCGCCGTGCACGACCCCGACGCGCTGGCCGGCCTGCTCGACGACTTCGACGACGAGGTCGACGGCGACGGCGAGGACCTCGGCTACGCGGCCGACGAGGCCTACGAACAGCTCACCGGCGCCATCGCCCCGGACCTCGGCCTGCCCGCCCCGCCCGCCGAACCGCTGGGCACCCCGATCGACCTGGAGGACGACCGGGCACTGGCACAGCGCCTTCCCCGGCTGTGGGAGCGGTTCGGCGACTGACGTCAGGCCGCCGCCCGGCGCCGGGTCGGCTGCGTCGCCAGGTACGCCTGGGTCTGCTCCGCCCGCAGGCCGCCGGCGTGGTGCCGCGGGGCCGCGTTGGCCTGGTCGAGGGCGGCGGCGGTGACGGCCGCCGGACCCAGTACCACGGCCGCCGCGGCGGCCAGCGCGGCCCAGGGGCGGCGCAGTGCCCTGGCCCAGGTACCGGTGCTGTCGTGCTGGCTGTTCTTCATGGTCCCCACCTCCGGTCGGCTTGTGGCACCGACCGTAGGGGGCCCGGCTCTGCGGAGCCTGCGTGATCACTGTGACCGTCCTGTGCGGCGGTGGCGCGGCCCTGCAGGCGGGCCGCGCGCTCCCGGATGGCGGGCAGCCGGGCGCTGAGCGCGGCGCCGGGGCAGCTGGTCTGGTAGCCGTCGTCGTGTCCGGCGACGGCGGGCAGCGCGGTGGCGGTGCCGGCCGCGTACCGGCTGAGGCCGTTGCTGGAGACCAGCCGGACCCGGCCGCGCGGGTCGGTGCCGGCCGGGCCCAGTTTCCAGGCGGTCACCGCGGCGATCGCGTCGGTCAGCGCGCGGGGCACCGGCACCCCCGCGGTGTAGGTGCCGAGGGCGGCGATGCCGGCCGTGCGGTGGTTGAAGCCCTGGGTGTGGGCGCCGGTCACGGCCCGGTCGACGCCGCCGGCCCGGCCCTCGTAGACGGTGCCGCAGCGGTCGACGACGAAGTTGTAGCCGAGGTCGTCCCAGTCCCGGGCGCCGGTCTGGCCGGTGTAGATGTCGCGCAGGATGCGGGGCGCGTCGGCGCAGTCGTAGCCGTTGGGGGTGTCGGTGTGGTGCACGAAGACGGCGACGACCTGGTCGTCGTAGCGCGGGGCCGGCTGGCGGCGGGCGGCGCTGCCCAGCCAGGCGGCGCGCGGGACGATGTCCGGCCGGGGCGCCGACCAGCGGCTCTCCGGGCGGGCGGAGGAGCGGGCCTGGGGTCCGGGCGGGCCCTTGCCGCCGCTCATGAAGAGCACCAGCGCGACCCCGACGGCGAGGACCAGCAGGCAGCCGAGCAGCAGGGCGGGGACCGCGCGGACCGGTATGCGTCCCGCGCGCCGTCTCCCGGCCTTACGGGGCCCTCGCAGCACACGCATGGAATCACTGTCCGTCCGTGGCGGGCGGCCCGCGACGTGCGCTGTGCCACCCGGTGGAACCATCGTCCCGGTGCGCGGCGTTTCACCGGGTAGCCGCACGTGTGGCCGGTTTCCGGCCGCGGGTGCGGCACCGGCTGATCACCGGGCCCTTCCGGCACGTAACGAGGGGTGTCAGGGTCCGAGAGAAAGGCGGCTCGTGTGGATCTGCTCGACATCGTGCTGGCGCTGGTGGTGCTCGGCTACGCGGCCGCCGGGTACCGGCGCGGGCTGCTGGCCGGCTGTGTCTCGCTCGCCGGGTTCGTGGGCGGGGCGGTCGTCGGCGTGTGGATCCTGCCGTGGGTGATGGACCTGGTGGCGCCGGGCACGACGACGGCGACGGTGACGGCCGTGCTGACGGTGCTGGTCCCGGCGGCGGTGGGGCACGAGCTGGCGGGGCGGCTCGCGCTCAGGGTGCGCCGGGAGCTGGACGCCGGGCCGCTGCGGGTGGCCGACGGGGTGGGCGGGGCGGTGGCCAACTCGGCGGCGGCGCTGATCGTGGCGTGGGTGGCGGCGAGTGTGCTGGCCGCCTCGCCGACGCCGCTGCTGGCCTCGGCGATCCGGGACTCGGCGGTGCTCGGCGCGGTGCAGCGGGCGATGCCGGACACCACCCCGGCGTGGTTCTCGCGGGCCACCTCGGCGCTGACCGAGGCGGGGTTCCCGCAGGTCTTCAACCCGTTCGAGAACGAGTCGACGGCCCAGGTCGCCGAGCCCTCCGGGGACAACGTGACGGCGGCGGCCACCGACGCCGCCAAGCTGAGCACGGTGAAGATCGAGGGCGTGGCGGGCACCCAGGGCCGCGAGGGCAGCGGTTTCGTCTACGCCGACCGGCATGTCATGACCAACGCCCATGTGGTGGCCGGCATCGACGACCCGAGCGTGCGGGTGGGCGGGGTCGGACGGACGTACGAGGCGCGGGTGGTGCTGTTCGACCCGGCCAAGGACGTGGCGGTGCTGTACGTGCCGGAGCTGACCGCGCCCGCCCTGCGGTTCGACGACGCGGCCGGGCGGGGTGCGGCGGCGGTGGTGGCCGGCTATCCCGAGGACGGCGACCTGGACCTGCGGGCGGCGACGGTGGCGACCCGGGTGCGGGCCCGCGGCCAGAACATCTACCGCGACGCCGAGGTCACCCGGGAGATCTACGCCATCCGCTCCACGGTCCGCCCGGGGAACTCCGGCGGGCCGCTGCTCACCACCGAGGGCCGGGTGTACGGCGTGGTCTTCGCCCGCTCCACCTCGGACACCGCCACCGGGTACGTGCTGACGGCGGACGAGGTGTCCGGCGAGGCCCGGCGCGCGGCGGCGGCGACGGAGGCGGTGGACACCGGGGCGCCGGTGACCTCGTAGCGCCGGTCCTCAGCGCAGCGAGCGTCCCATCAGCACGTCGTCGACGTAGGCGCCGTCCAGCAGGAACTCCTCGGGCTGCACCCCTTCGACGGCGAAGCCCTCGGACTCGTAGAGCCCCCGGGCGGGGGTGTTGGGGCCGAGGACGCGCAGGGTGAGGCGGCGGGCGCCGAGGCGGCGGGCCTCGGCGACGGCGGCGCGGACCAGCAGGCGGCCGATGCCGTGGCCGCGGGCCGCCTCGGAGACGGCGAGGCCGTGCACCGCGCGGACGTGGCTGTTGGCGGCGAGGCCGGTGGGGCGCCCGAGCCGGAGGTAGCCCACGACCCGGCCGTCGAGTTCGGCGACCAGGTGGGCGTCGGGGCCGGAGTGCTCCCGGAAGAACGGGGCGTCCGGTTCCGGCGGGGGCGAGACCGCGTGCAGCGGGGACCAGGTTTCCCGGTCGAGCAGGCGCAGTGCCTCCTCGTCGTCCGGCCGGGCGGGGCGTATGTGTGGTTCGGGCATGCTGATCACTTTACGGCGGGACGGCCGGCCGCCCCGAGGCATTAATTTCCGGCGGGCGGCAGGATGTTCCCATGGAACCTTCCCGCATCGTGGTGGCCGGCGCGTCCGGTCTGATCGGCAACGCGCTGGCGCGGTCCCTGACGGCGGACGGGCACGAGGTGGTGCGCCTGGTGCGGCACCCGCCCCGGGGGCCGGGCGAGGTCCGCTGGGACCCCGAGCGCGGCCGGGTGGACGCGGCGGGGCTGGCCGGCTGCGACGCCGTGGTCAACCTGGCGGGGGCCGGCGTCGGCGACCGGCGCTGGACGGCGGCGTACAAGGCCCGGGTCCGCGACAGCCGGGTGCACGGCACGGCGGCGCTGGCCCGGGCCGTCGCCGCGTTGGACCGGCCGCCCAAGGTCTTCGTCAACGGCAGCGCGATCGGCTTCTACGGCGAGACCGGGGAGCGCCCGGTCGACGAGAGCGCCCCCGCCGGCACCGGTTTCCTGCCCGAGCTGTGCGTCGAGTGGGAGGCCGCCGCCGCGCCCGCCGCGGCGGCCGGCGTACGAACCGTGTTCACCCGCACCGGCCTGGTCGTCGCGCGCGGCGGTGGCGCCTGGGGGCGGCTGTTCCCGCTGTTCAGGGCGGGGCTCGGCGGGCGCCTGGGCGACGGGCGGCAGTACTGGTCGTTCGTGGCGCTGCACGACGAGGTGGCCGCGATCCGCCATCTGCTGGCCCGCGCGGACCTGTCCGGCCCGTTCAACCTGACCGCCCCGCAGCCGCGCACCAACCGGGAGATCACCGAGGCGATGGGCCGGGTACTGCACCGGCCCACCCTGTTCGCGGTGCCCGCGCCGGTACTGCGCACGGTGCTCGGCGAGATGGCCGGGGACGTGCTGGGCAGTGCCCGGGTGGTGCCGGGGCGGCTGCTGGAGTCGGGGTTCCGGTTCGCGTTCCCGGAGATCGACGGGGCGATCCGCGCCGCGCTGTGAGCCCGGCCGGGCGGGACCGGGCGCGCGGGGAGCCGCCCTGACCCCGCCGCACCGGCCGGCCCCCGCCGCACCCGGCCGTGTGCGACCTGCGTGCGACCGTGCCCTGTCCCCGTGCGACTGTCACCGGCCGGACGCGGCCCTAATCTCGATCTGAACTCGGGTATTCCGAAGGCCGGTTGGGGCACCCAGCTCCCGACCGGCGCGCGATCGCGAGGAGGGGCACGTGCTTGAGCCCGCGTACCAGGCGGACGTCGTCGTCGTGGGGGCCGGGGTCGCCGGGCTCGCGGCGGCACATCTGCTGACCAGCCAGGGAGTGTCGACCGTGGTCCTGGAGGCGGCCCCCGTGCCGGGCGGCCGGATGGCGACCGAGAAGGTCGACGGCTTCCGGCTCGACCGGATCGGGCAGTTGCTGCCGACGTCGGGTGCCGAGCTGCGGCTCTTCCCCGGGCTGGACGGGCTGGCGCTGCGGCCCTTCGCGCCCGGGGCGCTGGTGCACAGCGAAGGGCTCCACCACCGGGTGAGCGCTCCCTTCGGCGCCGGGGGCGCACGGGGCGCACTGCACGCCGTACGCGCCCTGGCGAGCACCCCGCGGCCGGTGCCGGGAGCCCGCGGCCCGGTGCTGGACACCGGACGGCCCGGCAGCACCACCGGAGGGCCCGGCCTCCGCACCGGACGGCCGGACACGGCCACCAACCGGTCCGATACGGCCACCGGGCGGCCGTGGGCGGTCACCGGACGACTGGGTACGGTCGCCGGATGGTACGGGGCCTACGGGGCCGCCCCCCGGACGGCCGGACGGCAGGCGGCGGCGCGCCGGGGCCGGGCCGGCACCCCGCTGGGCGGCGCCGTGGACCAGGCCCGCCTCACCGCCGCCCTCACCCGGCTGGCGACCACGCCGGTCGAACGGCTGCTGGCCCGCCCCGAACTGCCCGCGCGGCAGGCGCTCGCCGTCCGCGGGCTGCCCGCCCGGACCATCGACGGCTTCCTGCGTCCGCTGCTCGCCGCACTGCTGTGCGACCCGGACCTGACCACCTCCAGCCGCTGCGCCGACCTGGCGCTGCGCGCCTTCGCGAGCGGGCGGCTGGGGCTGCCGGAGGGTGGCGCCGAGGTGCTGCCGGACCTGCTGGCCCGGTCGCTGCCACCGGGCACCGTGCGCACCGGCGTCCGGGTCACCGCGGTCGCCACCAACGCGGTGACCACCGCCCAGCACGGGGTGCTGCGCTGCCGGGCGGTGCTGCTGGCCACCGACGCCCGGGCCGCCGCCGAACTGCTGCCCGGACTGCGGGTGCCGGACTTCCACCCGGTGACGGTGGTGCACCACACCACCGACGAGCCCCCGGCGACCGGCGCGGCGCTGCTGCTGGACGCCGACCGCGGCGGCCCGGTCGCCCACACGGCCGTGGTCAGCGAGGTGGACCCGGCCCGCGCCCCGGCCGGCCGGGCGCTGGTCTCCTCCACCGTCCTCGGCCCGCCCCCGCCCGACGTGGACAGCGCCGTCCGCGCCCACCTCGCCCGGCTCTACGGCACCTCCACCGCGCGCTGGGAGACGCTGGCGGTGCACCACACGCCCGAGGCGGTCCCGGCGATGCGCCCGCCGCACGACCCACGCCGCCCGGTCCGCCTGCTGGCGGGCCTGTACGTCTGCGGCGACCACCGGGACGCCGGCACCCCCCAGGGCGCCCTCCACTCGGCCCACCGGGCAGCGGCAGCCATCCTGACGGATTTGGGCGCGAGGGGACCGCACGTCACTTCTCGAGCGGCGTGAGCACCCGCGCCCCAAGAGGGGCGCGGGGCTGTATCGATGTGCGGCTCCGCCGCGCGGGCGCGACCAGCCACAACGGCGCCGCACCCGGCGGACGGACCCCCAGGGGCTACCCCAGAGCCGCCACCTTGTCCCGATACCCCCGAACAGGCGCCGCGTCGCGATACGGCTCAAGCCGCCGCTCGAACTCCCGCACATACTCCACCGCCCGCGCCGACCGCATCTCCGCGGCCTGCGCGGCGGCCTCCGCCCCCAACTGGCACGCCGCGTCCAGCTCCCCGAGCCCGAGCCGCGAGGTCGCCAGCACCACCCGGCAGAACAGCCGGCTGCGCGCCTGCGCCGGGGCGCGCAGCTGGAGCGACCGCTCCGCCTGCTGCGCCGCGACCCGGAACTGCTGGAGGTCGCGGTGGCAGTGGGCCAGCTCGTCGGCGAACTGCGCGTCGTCGAAGAACCGCGCCCAGTGCGGCACCTCGTCACCGGGCCGGACCGCCTCCATCATCCGCTCGGCCCGCACCAGCGCCGAGGTGCAGGCCCGTACCTCGCCGAGCACCCCGTGCCCGCGCGCCTCGCAGACGTGCAGCAGCGCCTGCACCACCGGTGGCGCGGTGCTGCCGACGCCCTGCTGGGCGACCCGGGCCAGCTGCACCGCCTCCCGCCCGTGCCCGAGGTAGACGGCCTGCCGGCTCATCGTGGCCAGCACATAGGACCCGTACGCCCGGTCCCCGGCCGCCTGCGAGAGCCGCAGCGCCTGCACGAAGTACCGCTGGGCGAGCCCGTGCGCGGCGATGTCGTACGAGGTCCAGCCGGCCAGCCGGGTGAGGTCGGCGGCGGAGGCGAACAGCCGGCGGCCGGTCTGCTCGCCGTAGCCGCCGCGCAGCATCGGCTCCAGTTCGTGTTCGAGGTAGCGGACCAGGGCCTGCCGGGCGTGGCCGCCGCCGTACCGGTCGTCCAGGCTGCGGAAGAGCTCGCCCACCGAGCGCAGCGCGGCGAGGTCACCGGCGCCGACCCGCAGGCCGGGGCCGCGGTCGACCGGGGAGCGCCGCCGGCCGGCCGCCTCCAGCTGGGCCGGGATGCCGGGCAGCGCCGGGCGGCCCTGGGCGGGGACCCGGGCGGCGGCCTCGGCGCGGGCCACCTTGTCGTCGGCGCGGCCGATCAGCCAGTCCCGGCTGGGCACGACGAGCCCGGCCGGGGTGAACGCGATCTTGCGGAGCTCGGCGTGGCTGCCGGAGTCCTTGCGCCACAGGCCGCTGACGATGTCGACGGCCTCCTCGGGGCCGGCGGCGAACTCCAGCCCCGCGTAGACGGGGGCGCAGGCGTCCAGGCCGAGGTCCTGGGCGGTGAGCCGGCGGCCGAGGCGGCGGGTGAAGACCTCGGCGATCAGGGCGGGAGTGGTGCCGCGCGGCTGTTGACCGCGCAGCCATCGGGTGACGGACGTCTTGTCGTATCTGAGGTCGAGGCCGTGTTCGAGGCCGAGCTGGTCGACGCGACGCGCGAGACCCGCGTTGGAGAACCCAGCCTCGGCGATGAGCGCGGCGAGCTGGCGGTTGGGGGTGCGCTGCGCGGGTCGTTCCGTCATGGTGCGGTGCGGTCTCCTGCCTTCCGGGGCGTGCGAAGTGCCCGGATTGCCTGTGAGCAGCCCTTATGGCCTCGTGAACGGCGCGAATGTAGCGGAGAGTAAGCACTTCATCGCACACTTCGACTTCCATTCATCCGATCGTGTGAGCATCCATCTCTCTGCTGACGCCCCCGGTCCCGGCCGCCGTCGGCCGCCGCCCGCCGCTGCCCCAAGGGGCGGACGTACAGTGGCGTGGGCACGGGTCGTGCCTTACGACGTCCAGGGAGGCGCTTGCCGTGAGTGGGTTGCGGTTCGTCCGTATGGGTTTCGGTGCGCGGGCGGTCGAGTACCAGGAGGCGTGGGACGAGCAGCGCCGGGTGCACGCCGCGCGGTTCGCCGACGAGATCCCCGACACCGTGCTGCTGCTGGAGCACCCGCCGGTGTACACGGCCGGCCGGCGCACGGCGGACAACGAGCGCCCGCTCGACGGCACCCCGGTCATCGACGTGGACCGCGGCGGCAAGATCACCTGGCACGGCCCCGGCCAGCTGGTCGGCTACCCGATCCAGAAGCTCCCGCGCCCGGTGGACGTCGTCGCGCACGTCCGGCGCCTGGAGGAGGCGCTGATCCGCACCTGCGCGGAGTTCGGCCTGGCGACCAGCCGGGTGGAGGGCCGCAGCGGGGTCTGGGTGCTCGGCGATCCAATCGGGCGGCGCCCGTCGCTCGGCGGGCTCTCCCTCGACTTCGATCCCCGGCTCACCGACGAGGAGTTCGACCCCCGGCTGAACGGCCCGGAGTACGCGCCCTCCAACGCCGGGCAGCGCCGCGAGGACCGCAAGATCGCCGCGATCGGCATCCGGGTGGCCAAGGGCGTCACCATGCACGGCTTCGCGCTCAACGTGCAGCCCGACAACAAGTGGTTCGACAAGATCATCCCGTGCGGCATCCGGGACGCGGGCGTCGCCTCGCTGGCGAACGAACTGGGCCGGGACGTCACGATCGACGAGGTGCTGCCGGTCGTCGAGCGGCACCTGCGGGACGTGCTGGAGAACGCGGACCTCAAGCCGCGCGTGATCGAGAAGACACCGGCCGCCTGAGACGGGGCGTGGGCTTTCGAAATCACGGGCGTACCCTGAAGACGCCGAAGAATCAACGCTAGGGAGCCGGTCGTGTCCGCAGTCGCACCCGACGGACGCAAGATGCTGCGCCTGGAGGTCCGCAACAGCCAGACCCCCATCGAGCGCAAGCCCGAGTGGATCAAGACCCGGGCGAAAATGGGCCCCGAGTACACCAAGATGCAGAACCTGGTGAAGGGCGAGGGCCTGCACACGGTGTGCCAGGAGGCCGGCTGCCCCAACATCTACGAGTGCTGGGAGGACCGCGAGGCGACCTTCCTCATCGGCGGCGACCAGTGCACCCGGCGCTGCGACTTCTGCCAGATCGACACCGGCAGGCCCGAGGCGCTGGACCGCGACGAGCCGCGCCGGGTCGGCGAGTCCGTGGTCACCATGGACCTGAACTACGCCACCATCACCGGCGTCGCCCGCGACGACCTGGAAGACGGCGGCGCCTGGCTGTACGCCGAGACGGTGCGCCAGATCCACCAGCAGACCGCCGAGCGTGCCGAGGGCCGCACCAAGGTCGAGCTGCTGGCCCCCGACTTCAACGCCGTCCCGGAGCAGCTCGCCGAGGTCTTCGCCGCCCGCCCCGAGGTCTTCGCGCACAACGTCGAGACGGTGCCGCGCATCTTCAAGCGGATCCGTCCCGGCTTCCGCTACGAGCGCTCCCTGAAGGTCATCACCGAGGCCCGCGACTACGGCCTGGTCACCAAGTCCAACCTGATCCTCGGCATGGGCGAGACCCGCGAGGAGGTCAGCGAGGCGCTGAAGCAGCTGCACGACGCGGGCTGCGAGCTGGTGACCATCACGCAGTACCTGCGCCCCTCGGTGCGCCACCACCCGGTGGAGCGCTGGGTCAAGCCGCACGAGTTCGTGGAGCTGAAGGACGAGGCCGAGCAGATCGGCTTCTCGGGGGTCATGTCGGGCCCGCTGGTGCGGTCCTCGTACCGGGCCGGGCGGCTCTACCAGATGGCCGTGGAGAAGCGCGGCGCGTTCGTCGCCGCCCAGGCTGTGTGAATTCGCGCACAAGAACCTACTGACCAGTAATGGCCGGTACGACGCGGCCCCGACCGTCCTCGCAGATGAGGACCACGGTCGGGGCCGCGTCGGGGTTCCGGGCCCCGACTCCGGGGCTTCATGGGCGTTTGACCGGCGGGTCACGCCCTGGTAACACCAATCAGTGACGCTGGACTCACACCACGTGCAGCCCTAGCCAACGCCGTCGCCAATGCCATCGCCATCGCCATCGCCATCGCCATCCGAGGGGGGACCTCCTGATGCAGGCCGCGCCCGTACGCGCCACCGCCATCCCGTCGTTCACCGACACCCTGCGCGCCGTCGAGTCACTGCTGATGAGCGGTGGCCAGCGCACCGCCCGCCGCAACGCCTGGACCTCCGTCCTGGAGGACCGCCGCCGCGCCAAGGACCGGGCCGAGGCCGAGCGCATCCTCGATCAGGCCGGCCAGCGGGTCTCCGTACGCCTGTGACACCCGCCTGCCTTCGTCGGCGCTCCCGGGGACACGTAGACTGCGCTCCATGGCGAGGAAGGACAACGCGGCGGACGCCGCGAACCCCGGGCGACTGAAGCAGATCGCTCTGACCTACAAGATGACCCGCAAGGCCGACAAGAAGATCGGTCTTGTACTCGCGGCTGTCGGAATCATCGTCTTCGGTGTCTTCCTCGCGATCGGTTTCCTGATCGGTCACCCCATCTATCTCGGCATCCTGGGCCTGCTGCTCGCCTTCCTCGCGACGGCGATCGTGTTCGGGCGCCGGGCCGAGCGGGCGGCCTTCGGGCAGATGGAGGGCCAGCCGGGCGCGGCGGCGGCGGTACTGGACAACGTCGGCCGGGGCTGGACCACCACCCCGGCGGTGGCGATGAACCGCAGCCAGGACGTGGTGCACCGCGCGGTCGGCAAGGCCGGCATCGTGCTGGTCGCGGAGGGCAACCCGAACCGGGTGAAGTCCCTGCTGGCCGCCGAGAAGAAGAAGATGAACCGGATCGTCGCCGACGTCCCCGTGCACGACCTGATCGTGGGCGACGGCGAGGGCCAGGTGCCGCTGAAGAAGCTGCGCACCACCATGCTCAAGCTGCCGCGTGTGCTGACCGGCCCGCAGGTCACCGTGACCAACGACCGGCTGCGCGCGCTGGGCGACCTGATGAGCAACATGCCGCTGCCCAAGGGCCCGATGCCCAAGGGGATGCGGATGCCGAAGGGCCCGCGCTGATCCGACGTACGCGTGAGTGGGGGCGCCCGGAGTCATTC
>NZ_JBQOUX010000155.1:0-15257 GCF_052216785.1 Streptomyces sp. JW3
TCCCGGGGCCGCCCGCACACCCGCCGTGCCTACGTGCGGTCCAGCAGCTCGATCAGGTTGCCGTAGGGGTCGGTCACGAAGGCCATCCGGGCGCCGGGGCGCGGCGCCGGGCAGGGCGGCATGGCCTCCCCTGCGCCGGCCCGCACCAGGCGGGCGTACTCCGCGTCGACGTCGTCCACGCACAGGCACATGTGGCCGTAGCCGAGCGTGGCCGCCGCCTGCAGGGGACTGTCCGCCGCCGGCCCCGGCCGGGCCGTGGGGCGGTGCAGCAACTCGACGCGGAATCCGCTCCCGTGCAGCAGCATCACCCCGCGCAGGTCGGTGTCCGGGATCGCGAAGACGGGGCCGGCGGTGAGGCCGAGTGCCGTGCCGTACCAGGCGGTCGCCGCCTCCAGGTCCGGCACGGACAGGCCCACGTGGTCGAAGCGCGTCGTCATCCGCCGAGCACCGCCGGGTCCGTCTCGCGCCCCGCGTCGCCCTCTTCGGCCGGCCTCTGGCCGGCCGTCGGGGCCTGCACCCCCCGGATCAGGGTCAGCACCCGGGTGCGCAGCTCGGTGAAGCGGGCGTCGGCCCGGGTGGTGAGCTGGTCGCGGTCGGGGCCGAGGTCGACGGTGAGGTTGTCGACGACCGTGGTGGGCCGGCCGCCCAGGACGACGACGCGGTCGCCGAGGTAGACGGCCTCGTCGATGTCGTGGGTGACGACGACGACGGTGATGCCCAGCTTGGCCCGCAGCGACAGCGTCAGGTCCTCCAGGTCGAAGCGGGACTGGGCGTCCACCGAGCCGAAGGGCTCGTCCATCAGCAGCACCGGCGCGTTGTACGCCAGCCCGCGGGCGATGGCGACGCGCTGCTGCATGCCACCGGAGAGCTGCCAAGGGTACTTGTCGCCGACGCCCGTGAGGCCGACGGCGGCCAGGCACTCCTCGGCGCGGGCGGCGCGGGCGGCGCGCTTGACGCCCATGCCCTCCAGCGGGAACGCCACGTTGTCGCGCACCCGCATCCAGGGCAGCAGGGAGCCCCGGTAGTCCTGGAAGACCACCGCGATGTCGGCGAGCGGCTTGGTGACCGGCCGGTCACCGTAGTGGACGGTGCCGGAGGTGGGTTTGGTCAGGCCGGACAGACAGCGCAGCAAGGTGGTCTTGCCGGCGCCGGAGGGGCCGACGACGCAGACGAACTCGCCCGGGTCGACCCGCAGCGACAGTCCCTCGATCACCCGGTGCTCGTCCGCGCCGTGGCCGAACGTCTTGCCGACGTCCGCCACGACCAGGCTGGATCCGCGTGTGTTCACGTTGTGACCTCGTTCCGGGGCGGTGACGTGGTCCGCCGGGTGCGGGGCGGACGCTGGTGGTACCAGCCGAGCAGGGCGTACTCGGCCGCGAGGAGCAGCACGCTCAGGCCGTAGCCGAGGATGCCGATGAGCACGGTGCCGGCCCAGGTCTCGGGCACGGCGAAGTCCGAGCCGGACTGCAGGATGAAGTGGCCGAGGCCGACCGGGGAGCCGTAGATCTCGCTGACCACCATGAGGACCACCGCGATCGACAGGGCGACCCGGACGCCGGCGAAGATCTGCGGCAGGGCGCCGGGCAGCACCACCTTCAGCAGCCGCAGCCGCAGCGGGATGCGGTAGCTGTGCGCGGTCTCCTGCACGGCCGGGTTGACGCCGTGCACGCCGCTGACGGTGTTGAGCAGGATCGGCCACAGGGAGCCGAGGGCGATCAGGAAGATCTTGGGCCCCGCGCCGATGCCGAGGGTGAGGATGATGACGGGGACGAACGCCACCGTCGGGGTCGCGCGGGCGAAGTCCAGCAGCGGGGCGGTCGCCTGCCGCAGCAGCCGTACCTCGCCGATGAGGAGCCCGGCGCCGATGCCGACGGCGGTGGCGACCACCAGCCCCAGCACGATGTTCTTCAGGGAGTACAGCAGGTCGCCGACGAGGCCCTCGTGCAGGAGCTGGTCCCACAGGGTGGCCAGGACGTCGGTGGCGGGCGGGAAGTAGAAGCTGGTGCTGCCCGCGGTGGCGAGCAGCAGGACGGCGACGACCAGCAGCGGCAGCCACAGCTGCTTGACGGCGGACGACCAGAAGGCGCCCTGGGTGGTCTGGGACATGGTGCCTCTTCCCGCCTCAGTCGGTGTGCGCCGGCGGCCGCCAGCGCAGCAGCCGGCCTTCGGCGAACTGGGACAGCAGGGTGATCGCGTAACCGATCGCGCCCGCGGTGAGGATGTACGCGTACGCCTGTCTCGACGCGCCGCCCTGTTGGGCCTGGACGACCTCGTGGCCGATGCCGGGCAGCGTGGTGAGCACCTCGACGCCGATGGCGACCAGGACGGAGGTGGTCGCCGCGAGCCGCAGCCCGGTCATGATCGAGGGTGTCGCGCTGGGCAGGACGACCTTGCGGAACCGCAGGTGCCTGGGGACGCGGAAGCTGTGCACGGTCTCGGTGATCATCGGGGGCACGGAGCGGGCGCCGTACTGGGCCTGGAGGAAGACGGGAAAGACGCAGGCGAGGAAGACGACGGTGCTCTTCATCGTCGGTGTCGAGCCCTGCACCAGCAGGAAGACCGGCAGCAGGGCGATGACGGGGAAGGAGCGCAGGACGTCCACGAGCAGCCGGGAGGACTGCTCGGCCGCGGCGTACGTTCCCGTCACCAGGCCCAGCGGGACGCCCACCACGACGGCCACGACGAAGCCCGTGACGGCGCCGTCGATGGTGTCGCCGACCGCCTGCCAGTAGGTGGCACTGGCGAACAGGTCGGGGAACGCGCGGAGCACCGGCACCGGGCCGGGCAGGGCGGTGGCGCTCACGAAGCCGGCCGCGGCGATACCTGCCCACAGCAGGAGGACCGCGAGGACGGCGGAGAGCTGGAGCAGCAGGAGCCCGCGGCGTCCCGGCCGCCCGGCCGGGGGACGCCGGGCGGGGCGTGCCGCGGCCGGGGGCGGGCGGCGGCTCGTGGTGGAGATGGCCATGGTCGTGTACCTCTGCCGTGTGTCAGTCGCCGGTGCCGGTCGGGGCCTTGTCCCAGTAGATGGCGTCGTCCTCGGGTGCGCTGCTGAGCAGCCCGTACTGGTGCATCTTGGTGATGACGGTGCGCATCATGGTGGTGTCGATGGTCTTGTCGTAGACCGAGTTCTGCGAGTTCTCGATGTAGTCGGCGGAGAGCTGGGTGTACTTCTTGTCGATCGCCTTGACCGCGTCGGGGTGCTGGTTGGCGTAGGTGATGGCCTTGGCGACGGCGCCGGTGAACTTCTCCGCCGTGGCGGTGTTCTTCGACAGGTACTCCTGGCTGGCGAAGAGCACGCCCTGGGTGAGGCCGGGCAGGTCGTTCATCCCCTGGCCGATCGAGGTCAGCCCGGCCTGCTTGCCGGCCGCGTAGAAGGCGCCGAAGGAGAAGACGGCGTCGGTCTTGCCGCTCTGGGCAGCGTCGGTCAGCGAAGTGGTCGGCAGCGAGACGAACTTGATCTTGTCGGGATCGGCGCCGGCCTTCTCGGTCAGGTACTCCACGGCGAACTGGATGGTGCCGCCGAGCGCCGACAGGCCCACGGTCTTGCCCTCCAGATCGGCGAAGGACTTGATGGAGCTGCCCTTCTTGACCAGCAGGCCGTCGGTGGGATCGACCTCGTCGGTGGCGTTGACCAGCCCGGTCGCGATGCGGATCGGCATGTTCTTCGCGGCGCCCTTGAGGAAGCCGGAACAGTCCGTCATCGCGAACTGTGCCTCGCCGTTGAGGACCGACGGCGCGTTCTGCGAGGTGTCCTGGGCACCGGCCTTGATGGTGACGTCCAGCCCGGCGTCCTCGAAGTAGCCCTGCTGCTGGGCTATGTAGAGCGGCTCGAACAGCGCGCCGTTGGAGCGCAGCACGGTGATCTTCGAGGTGCCGTCGCCGGAGGCGGTGGAGGAGGCTCCGGAGCCGCAGGCGGCGACCGGGGCGGTGACGGCGAGCGTCACCAGGGCGATGGAGAGGCGGCGGCCCAGCGGGTTTCTCGTGCGCTTCGGCATGCGGGTGTGCTCCTTTGCACGGTGGTGCTCGGTGGCTGCGGCTCGGGTGGTTCGGGTGGTTCGCGCGGTTCGGCTCGGACAGGGCGTCGGGTCGTCAGGGCCGGCGGGCGACGGCGTAGGCGGTGGTGGACTCGGCGGGGGTCATGTAGGTGCGGAAGAGTCCGTCGGGGTCGTAGCCGCCGCGGATCTTCTCCAGGCGTTCGGCGTTCTCGGCGCTGAGGCCGAGGTCGAAGCGGTCGGCCAGGTTGTTGTCGGAGAACTGCAGCCCCTTGGAGAGGTGCTGTACGGCGGCCAGGGAGCCGTGCGCCCAGTTCTCGTGCGCGAGGTCCTCGGCCGGGTCGCTCCAGCCGGCATTGGGCGAGAGGTAGGCCTTGGCCTGGGTGGACCAGCAGGCGTCGGGGCGCGGCGGGTAGTGGCCCCACAGCATCCACAGGACGAAGCCGGTGCCGGCCGGGATCTCGTCGAGGACGGGCGCCGCGGCGGTGAGGATCTCCTCGACGGGGCCTTCGGCCCATACGCCGTCCACGGCCCAGCGCAGCCCCTCGGGGTTGAGCCGGTCGGCGATGTCGTACAGCTCCTCGATGGTGGTCTCCTGGCCGACGACCGCGCGGACCGCCCGGTCGCGGAAGGGCGCGTCCTCCAGCGGGGCGAGCGCCTCGGGGCCGTGCTCGGGGGTGCAGAAGGCGGTGGCGGTCACGGAGACCGTGCGGGTGTCCAGGCCGGGGGTGAAGCCGATCTTGGCGGAGAACTCGACGGTGGTGGGCAGGGTGTCAAGGAGGTCGTAGGTCCAGGCCAGCACCTCGTCGCGCAGGTCCAGCGGGTAGCTGTGCACGGTGCGGACGATGGTCGTGGGGCGGTCGTACACGCTCAGGTGGAAGCGGGTGACGACGCCGAAGAAGCCGGGGCCGCTGCCGCGCGCCGCCCACAGCAGGTCCGGGTGGGTGGCGTCGGTGGCGTGCACCAGGGTGCCGTCGGCGAGGACCACGTCGACGGCGCGGATGCTCAGGCAGGCCGGTCCGAGGTGGCGGGAGTTCCAGCCGTAGCCGCCGCCGAGGATGAAGCCGCCGATGCCGACGGTGGGCGCGTGGCCGGTGGGGAAGAACAGCCCGTGCGGGGCGAGCGCCGCCTGGACGGCGGGGCCCTTGGCGGACGGCTGGACGGTGGCGGTCCGGGCGGCGGAGTCGACGGTGATCTCCTGGAGGCGGGAGAGGTCGACGAGGAGTCCGCCGTCGCGCACCCCGTTGCCGACCCAGCTGTGGCCGCCGGAGCGGACGGAGATCCGGTGCCCCTCCTCGCGGGCGAGCCGCACGGCCCGTACGACGTCCTGCTCATCCTCGGCGAGGACGATGACGTCGGGGAATCGCTCGGGCTTGCGGGCGTTCCACACGGCACCGAGGCGGGCCTGCTCGTAGCCGGTATCCCCTCGGCGGATGACGGATCCGCGCATACTCTGGGCAGACATCGGTTCGGACGACGCCGACAACTCAGACAACTCAGACTCCTTCGATGCAGACGCCCTGACGTTACTGTCGACAGAAAACGACGGTCAAGGGTCGATACGACGCTAGTTCTTAGTTTCTGTCGACACTAGGCGGGCTTTCCGGCACGCCGCCGGACGGCCAGCGCCGTGGTGGACTCCTCCGGGGACAGATAGGCGCGGAACAGCCGGTCCGGGTCGTACCGCTCCCGCAGCCCCTCCAGCCGTGCCGCCTGCTCCGCGTCCAGCCCGTGGTCGGGCCGGTCGGCCGGATTGGCGTCGGCGAACTGGGCGCCGCGGGCGACCGGGTCGAGGTCCCGCAGCGCCTCGTGCGCCCAGGTCTCGTTCAGCAGGTCGTCGGCGGGGTCGTGCCACACGGCGTTCGGCGAGAAGTACAGCCTGCCCTGGGTGGACCAGCAGGCGTTCTCCCGGGTGGGCTGCCCGCCCCAGAGCATCCACAGCAGGAAGCTCTCCCGGTTGGGAAGGCCGTCCAGCACCCCCCGCCCGGCCGCCAGAACCCGCTGCACGGGCGCGTCGGTCCACACCCCGTCGACGGCGTAGCGCCGCCCCTTGGGGGTGAGGCCGTCGGAGAGGGCGTACAAGTCGTCCAGGCTCGACGGCCGGCGTTCCACCCGGCGCAGGGCATGCCGCAGGAACGGCGCCTTTTCCAGGGGCTCCAGCATCTCGGGGCCCTCCCCCGGGGTGCAGAAGGCCGCCGCCGTGATCATCGTGGTCGGCTGCTCGACGCCGGGCGTGAAGGCGACCTTGGCCGACATCTCCAGGGAGTCCGAGATCTCCGGGACGGTGTCGTAGGTCCAGGCCAGCACCTCGTCGCGCAGCTCGTACGGGAAGACGTACGCGCTGCGCAGGATCTGCTCGTAGGCCGGATGCACGCGCAGGTGGAAGCGGGTGACGACGGCGAAGAAGCCGGGCCCCGAGCCGCGTACCGCCCACATCAGGTCGGGGTGGGTCTCGTCGGTGGCGTGCACGAGGGTGCCGTCGGCCAGCACGGCGTCGACGCCCTCCACGCTGAAGCAGGCCGGGCCGAGGGCGCGGGAGTTCCAGCCGTAGCCGCCGCCGAGCAGGAAGCCGCCCACCCCGACGGACGGGCAGTGTCCGCTGGGGAAGACCAGGCCCTCGGCGGCGAGCAGCGCGTTGAAGCGGGTGCCCTGGACGGCGGGACGGACGGTGGCCCGGCGGTTCGGGGCGTCGATCACGACCTCGTCCAGGGTGGAGAGGTCGATCAGCAGGCCGCCGTCGCGCACCCCGTTGCCGATCCAGCTGTGCCCGCCGGAGCGCACGGAGACCCGCAGGCCCCGGGCGGCGGCCCAGCGCACGCCCGCTTGGACGTCCCTGTCGCCGGCGGCGAGAAGGATGGCGTCCGGGTGGCGGTCGGGCTTGCGCTCGTTCCACACGGCGCCGAGCCGTGCCTCCTCGTAGCCGGGGGCGCCCCGGGTCAGGAGGCGTCCGTCGAAGCCGGTCATGGCTGCTCCTTGCGCGGGTCGGCCGGGCCGGGTGCGGGGACCGGCGGGAAGTCGAAGAGGTCGGCCGGGTTGTCGACCAGGAGGCGGCGCAGCCCGTCCTGGTCGGGGGCGATGTCGGCCAGGAGGTCCACCAGCAGGCCGTCGTCGGGGGCCGCGCCCTCGATGTTCACGTGCGGGTAGTCGGTGCCCCACACCACCCGCTCGGGCGCCTGCGCCACCAGGGAGGCGGCCAGCGCGACGGCGTCGGCCCAGGGCGGGCCCTGGCGCGAGACCCGGTCCACGCCGCTCACCTTGAGCCAGACGTCCCCGGTGTCCAGCAGGGCGCGCAGACCGCGCAGGGCGCGGCCGCGCGGGCCGTCGGCGAGGTTCACCCGGGCGAGGTGGTCGATGACCACCCGGCCGGGCAGGGACCGGATGAGGTCGGCGTGGTCGGCCACCTCGGAGCCGGTGACGTGGAGTTCGGTGACCCAGCCGAGTCCGTCGACCCGTTCCAGGACGGAGGCGATCTCCTCGCGGGTGGGGGCGGTGCGCAGATGCGGCAGGAAGTTGAGCCGGAAGCCGCGCACCCCCGCGCGGTGCAGTTCCTCGATCTCGGCGCGGGTGGTCGCCGGTCCGATCAGGGCGATGCCGCGCAGCCGGCCGCCGCCGGCCGCCAGGGCGTCCAGCAGCACCCGGTGGTCCGAGCCGTTGCAGGAGGACTGGACCACCACCGCGCGGGACAGCCCCAGGTGGGCGTGGAGCGCGGCGAGCTGTTCCTTGGGGGCGTCGACGGGGGTGAAGGTGCGCTCGGGCGCGTAGGGGAAGACGGCGGACGGGCCGAGGATGTGGCAGTGCGCGTCGCAGCTCCCGGGCGGCAGTTCCAGCGAGGGTCTGCGCGGGGCGGGGTGCGGGGGCGGGCAGCCGGGCGAGGGCGCCGCCTGGCGCAGGACGGGTTCAGTCACAGCGGGCCGTCATTCCGCCGTCGACGACTATCTCGGTGCCGGTGACGAACCGGGCCTCCTCGGAGGCGAGGAAGAGCGCCGCGTACGCCGTGTCCCGGCCGTCGCCCATGAACCCCAGCGGGATGCGGGCCTGGCGCTGGGCGAGGAGTTTCGCCACGTCCCCGCCGGCCCTCTGGTGGGCGAGGCGTGCCTCGACCATCGGGGTGTGCAGCTGGCCGGGCACGACGGTGTTGACCCGGACCCGGTCGGGCGCGTACTGGACGGCCGTGACGCGGGAGAGCTGGATCACCGCCGCCTTGGCCGCCGCGTAGCCGACCTGCGCGGCGCCGGTCCAGCGCAGTCCGGAGGCGGAGGCGGTGTTGACGATCGAGCCGCCCCCGCCGCGCCGCATGATCGGCACGACCTCCTTGCAGGCGAGGAAGGCGCTGGTGAGGTTGGTGCGCAGCTGGCTGTCCCAGTCCTCCAGGGAGAGTTCGGCCACTCCTCCGGCGCGGGAGCCGCCGACGTTGTTGACCAGGATGTCGATCCGGCCGGCGGCCCGCCCGGTCTGCTCGAAGTACTCCCGGACGGCGTCCGGTTCGGTCACGTCGAGGAGCTGGGTGTGGGCCGTTCCGCCCTCTTCGCGGATCTGCCGGGCGGTGACCTCCAGGGCGTCCTTGTCGCGGTCGGTCAGGTACACGGTGGCGCCTTCGCGGGCGAAGACGACGGCGGTGGCGCGGCCGTTGCCCCAGCCCGGGCCGACACTGCCGGCGCCGCTGATGACGGCGGTCCGCCCGGCCAGGCGGCCGGACCGCGCGGGGGGATCGTCGTGGGTCACGGGTGTCTCCCTCGGTTCGGGTCGTACGGGTGCGGTGCGGCGTGAAGCGCTCCGACTGCCGAGAGTCTCACCTAGTGTCGACAGGAAGTAAACACATTCGCGGCAATCCGCTGTTCACGACCGCCCCCACTTCGCAAGAATGTTCAGAGTGTCGACAGCAAAGGAGGTGGGGTGTTTGAATGGCGGGCAGCAGGACCGTTGCCGAGACAGCCGCCCGGAGGGCCCATGGACAAGCCGGCCGTGTTCACCGACGAGGAGGTCGCCCGCTTCCGCGCGGAGCTGGCCGCCGCCCGCGAGCCGGGCGCGTACGAGCCGGGCCGCTGGTCGGTGAGCCCTCTCAACCGCCGCGCCGGGGTGCGGGGCCCGATGCCCGGCTCGGTGCGCCTGCGCGACGCCACCCTGCGGTCGGTGGAGACCCTGCCGGGCGTCGTCGCCCCCACCGCGGCCAAGGAGGCGTACCTGCGCCGGCTGGTCGGCGCCGGAGTGGGCGAGGTCGTCACCGCCGGGCTCGCCGGGCGCGACGACGCGGCGCTGCGCGCCGAGGTCGAGGTCATCAAGGGCGAGAACGACCACTGCCGGGCCGTCCTGCCCCTGCTGCGCACCACGACGGACATCGACCGCGCCGCCGAGGCCGGCTACGACGGGGTGCAGATCTGGGTGCAGGGCCTGGGCGAGGCGTCCCTCATCTACCACCCGGCCGTCTACCAGAAGGCGTGGCGGGGCGAGCAGTGGCGCACCCGGGACACCCGGCTCGGCCGGGCCGGCGTCCTGGCCCGCGCGGTGTCCCTGATCCGGCACGCCCGCGACCGCGGCCTGGACGCGATCGCGCCGATGCTGATGGTGTCGTACCTGACCGAGGAGGTGCTGGAGGAGACGGTCGCCGTGCTCACCGGCGCGGGCGCCACCGAACTCACCCTCTTCGACGGCCCCGGCGCCATGAGCCCCGAGGCGTACGCCCACCTCGTCACCCGCACCAAGGAACTCGCCCCCGAGGTGCAGGTGGGCCTGCACCCGCACAACACCTTCGGACTGGCGGTGGGCTGCGCGGTCGGCGCGGTCCGGGCCGGCGCCGACGTCGTGGAGCTGTCCGTCAACGGCTACTGCGGCGGCCCCGGCAACGCCGATCTCGCCGCCACCGCCATGGCCTTCGAGACGCTGTACGGGGTGCGCACCGGCATCCGGACCCGGCGACTGACCGAACTGGCCCGCGCGGCGGAGGAGCTGACCGGGTATCACGTCGCCTGGAACCACCCCGTGACCGGCACGCACGCCTTCTCCTGGGGCGGGATGGACCTCATCACCCAGGAGACCGCCGTCGACCCGCTGCTCCACAACTGCCTGGAGCCCACCCTCGTCGGCAACACCCGCAAGGTCCCCTTCACCCCCGACAGCGGCCCCTACACCCTCGCCGACAAGCTGGCCGCGCTGGGTGTCGACAGCACGGTCGAGCAGGTCGACGAGGTGCTGCGGCGGGCCCGTGCGCTCATGGCCCGCGAGGGCAGACTGCTCACCGACGCGGATCTCGCCTCGCTGGCCCGCGAGGTCGCGGACGGGACGGGGACGCGGCCGTGACCCCACCGGACCGCCCCGGCCGGCTGCCCCTGTTCGACCCGGACCGGCTCTCCCCCGAACAGCGCGCCCTGTACGAGGAGATCACCGGCGGCCCCCGCGCCGCCGGCCCCCGGCTCTTCGACCTCACCGACGCCCACGGGCATCTGCACGGGCCCTTCAACGCCATGCTGACCAGTCCCCGGCTCGGCGGCGCGCTCCAGGCCCTGGGCTCGGCCGTCCGCTTCGGGACGTCGCTGCCGCCGCGGGTGCGCGAGACCGCGATCCTGGTGGTCGCCACCGTGTGGGACAGCGCCTTCGAGCGGTACGCCCACGAGGCCGCGGGCGAGGCCGCGGGACTGACCGGGCAGGAGCTGCGGGCCCTGTGCGAGGGCACCGACCCCGGCTTCACCGACGCCTTCGAGCGGGCCGCCTGGTCGGCCGCGCGCACCCTCGCCGCCCGCCCCGACGGACTCGACGACGCCTGGTACGCGGCGGCCCGCGCCGCCCTCGGCGAGGCCGCCCTGTTCGAACTGTCCACGCTCGTCGGCTACTACGCCACCCTCGCCCTGCAACTGCGTCTGTTCGCCGTCCCCGCGCCGACGGCACCGGTCACCGGCAAGGAGCCCCAGCCGTGAACAAGCTCTGCGCGAACGCCGCCGAGGCGGTGCGCGACATGACCGACGGCTCGTCACTGGCCGTCGGCGGCTTCGGCCTCAGCGGGGTGCCGGAGGTCCTGATCGGCGCGCTGTACGAGCAGGGCGCCGCCTCGCTGTCGGTGGTCTCCAACAACTGCGGCGTCGACGGGGCCGGGCTGGGCGTCCTGCTCGCCGCCCGCCGCATCACCCGGGTGACCGGTTCCTACGTCGGTGAGAACAAGGAGTTCGCCCGGCAGTACCTCTCCGGTGAGCTGGAGGTCGAGCTGGTGCCGCAGGGCACGCTGGCCGAGCGGCTGCGCGCCGGGGGCTGCGGCATTCCGGCCTTCTACACTCCGGCCGGGGTCGGCACCCAGGTCGCCGACGGCGGGCTGCCCTGGCGGTACACCGGCGACGGGAGGGGTGTTGCCGTCGCCTCCCCGGCCAAGGAGAGCCGGGTCTTCGCCGGCCGGACGTACGTCCTGGAGCACGGCATCACCACCGACTACGCGCTGGTACGGGCCTGGCGCGGCGACCGCCACGGCAATCTGGTCTTCCGCGGCACCGCCGGCAACTTCAACCCGTTGGCCGCGATGGCCGGCCGGATCACCGTCGCCGAGGTCGAGGAACTGGTCGAGCCCAGTGCCCTCGGCCCCGGCCAGGTGCACGTGCCCGGTGTGTTCGTGCAGCGGGTGGTGGCGCTGACCCGCGAGCAGGCGACCGCGAAGAGGATCGAGAAGAGGACGGTGCGCGCCTGATGGCCTGGACCCGTGACCAGATGGCGGCCCGGGCCGCCCTGGAGCTGGCCGACGGTGCGTACGTGAACCTGGGCATCGGCCTGCCCACCGCGATCCCCGGGCACCTGCCGGCGGGCGTGCACGTCACCCTGCACTCCGAGAACGGCCTCCTCGGCACCGGCCCGTATCCGCGCGAGCACGAGGTCGACCCGGACCTGATCAACGCCGGCAAGGAGACGGTCACCGTACTGCCGGGCGGGTCCTTCTTCGACTCGGCGCTCTCCTTCGGCATGATCCGCGGCGGCCACATCGACACCGCCGTGCTCGGCGCCCTTCAGGTGTCCGGGGACGGCGACCTCGCCAACTGGACCGTTCCCGGAAAGATGATCAAGGGGATGGGCGGGGCCATGGACCTAGTGCACGGCGCCCGCCGGGTCGTCGTCCTGATGGAGCACACCGCCAAGGACGGCAGCCCGAAACTGGTGGAGCGCTGCACGCTGCCCCTGACCGGCCGGGCGTGTGTGCACCGGATCGTCACCGACCTCGCGGTGCTGGACGTCACTCCGGCCGGCCTGGTGCTGCGGGAGACGGCGCCCGGGGTCGGCGCGGCCGAGGTGGTCGCCCGCACGGCCGCCGCGGTGCGCGTGGACGAGGTGGCCGGCCCGGCGGCCGGTGCGACCTCACAGGCGATTCCCAGCGCTGATCCAGCGCAATGAGGGACAGCTCTCCTAGCGTCCGTGTACATGACGGGAATACACAAAGGCAACAAACTGACCCGTCGCCGGGCCCTCGCGGTCACCGGCGGCACAGCCGCGGCGGGCGGACTGGCGATCGCCGGTTACCAGATCGCGTCCGCCGAGACGAACACCGAGGCCGCGGCGAGCGCCACGGGCTCGGCCTCGCCCTCGGCGTCGGCTTCGTCCGGCTCCACCTGCATGCAGCTGATGACCAGTGTCACCGAAGGGCCGTACTACCTGGACGGCGCCCTGGTCCGCAAGGACATCACCGAGGGCAAGAGCGGTGTCCCGCTGACCCTGCGCCTGACCGTCGTCGACGCCACCGACGGCTGTACGCCGGTGCCCGGCGCGGCCGTGGAGATCTGGCACTGCGACGCCTGGGGGTACTACTCCGGCTACACCACCGCGAACCCCGGCGGCTCGGCCCCCGCCGAGAGCGAGGACGGCTCCACCGCCGACGACGCCACCTATCTGCGCGGCTACCAGATCGCCAACGCGAACGGGGTCGTGAAGTTCACGACGATCTTCCCCGGCTGGTACACCCCGCGCACCTGCCACATCCACGTCAAGGTGCACACCGGCGGCCAGAAGGAGGACGGCACCTACGAGGGCGGCAAGGTCAACTACACCGGCCAGCTGTTCTTCGACGACGACATCGCCCAGGAGATCTTCACCCTGGAGCCGTACTCGAAGCACACCGGCAGCTACACCGAGCTCGCCGACGACATGGTCTACGACGACAGCGGAGCCGCCGGCGGCCTGCTCACCCTGAAGGCGGTGCACAAGAACAACCCCGCCAAGGGTTACAAGGGCTCCCTCACCCTGGGCATCGACCCCGACACGGAGAACACCGGCGCGGGCAGCGGCGAGGGCGGCGGCGGCACTCCGCCCGACGGCACCCCGCCCGCCGACGCGCCCAGCGGTTCGGCGTCCCCGTCGGCCACGGCCGCCTCGTAGGCGCCGTGGGGAGCCGTGCGGCCGGCGGGACGGTCCAGGACGAGGCGCTCGCGCGGGCCGCGGTGACCGCGCTGACCGAGCAGCTGGCGCTCGCGCCGAAGCCGGGCCTGCCCGACCCCCGCGACCTGTCCGCCCGCGCCACCCGACTGGATCACCGCGCCCTGCGCTGGTCGGCGAAGGCGCTCACGCCCGGCCTCGCGGCGATGGCCGCCGCCGCGCGCCGCAACGGCCGTCCCTCACCGAGACTCCGCGCCGAACTGGGCGCCATCGGGCGGTGCGCCGAGCACTCCCTCGCGCTGACCGGCGGCGGCCACCGCGGCGCGCTGTGGACGCTGGGGCTGCTGGTGGCCTCGGCCGCCCTCACCCCCGGCGCCGACGGCGCGGAGGTCGCCGCGACCGCGGGACGACTGGCCGCGCATCCCGACCGGGGCGCGCCCCGGCGGCCCTCGCGCGGGTCGACGGTGTCGGCGAAGTACGGCGCGCCCGGCGCCCGGGGCGAGGCGCGGGCCGCCTTCCCGCACGTGCGCCGGGCGCTCACCGCGCTCACCGCCGCCCGGCGGGCCGGCGCCACCGAGACGCGGGCCCGGCTGGACGCGCTGCTCACCGTGGTGTCCACCCTCCAGGACACCGAGCTGCTGTACACGGCCGGCCCGCCCGGGCTGCGCCAGGTGCAGGCGGGCGCCCGCGCGGCCCTGGAGGCGGGCGGCACGGCGACCCCGGCGGGTGCCGAGCTGCTGGCCGCCCTCGATGACGAGCTGCGGGAGCACGCCTGGAGCCCCCGCGGCAGCGCGGGCCTGCTCGCGGGGGCACTGTTCCTGGACGCGCTGCCGTCGGTGCGCGTGCCGGGCGCGGCGGTGTCCGCCGGGTGTGCACCGCCTGACCGGCGAGCCACCTGACCCGCGAGCTGCCTGATGCACGGTCCGCCGTCAGGCAGTCGTGGCCACGATGGGGCGGAGCTGTCCTCCCCGTCGTCCGCAGCCGCGTCCGCGTGCTCGGCCCGAGTGCGCGGGGGACAGCGGGAATCGACCTCGCATGGCGACGGCTGGCCGGCCGGGCGGTCGCCGACCACATGCACACCGGCCACGGAGCCCCGTACACGAGCCGGGCCTTCGCTGAAGCCCGCAGGCCGGCAGGGGTTCGGCGAAGCGTGAGCGCGGTCGGATCCAGCGCGGACAACGCACTCGCCGAGTCCTTCAACGCGACCTTCAAACGCGAGACCCCGCAGGGCCGAAAGAGCTGGCCGACCGAGCGCGGGGCCCGACTCGACGCCTTCAGATGGCTTCACCGCTGCAAGGCCCAGGTGTCCCAGCTCGGACAGCAGCCGCAAAGTAGGTCGCGGGCAGCCGAACGCCGGCAGACGGCGACTGGGACTTGGCGAACAAGAGCGGGACGACCCGACTCGGCTTCAGCCTGTCGCTGAAGTTCTTCGAGCTGGAAGGCCGGTTCCCCGATGCGCTGGAAGAGGTCCCGTCGGTCGCGGTGGAGTACGTCGCCGGTCTGGTGAAGGTTCCGGCCGCCGTGCTTCAGGGGTGACAACACCGCCTACCGGCCGGTGATGGACGCGATGAGGCTGCTGACGAAGTACGCTGACGTCGACGGCGTGGCGCGCAAGGACTGGCGCGAGGCGGTCGCCGATGACCAGGGCCGCGTCGAGCGCATCCCGTACGAGCTGTGCGCGCTTCTGGCGCCGCGGGACGCGGTGCGCCGCCGCGAGATCTACGTCGAGGGCGCGGCCCGCTGGTGTAATCCGGAGCACGGCCTGCCCGGGTGAACCGTTCCGGGTTCTGTAGAGACTTCAGATTGTGGTTGTTACTTGGGGTTCCGGGGTCGCGAGGTAGTAGTTGGTCTCGCATTCGACTGGTGGGATGTGCCCGATCTCACCGTGGAGTCGGCGATGGCAGTACCAGTCGATCCACTCGGCGGTGGCGA
>NZ_JBQOUX010000156.1:0-15034 GCF_052216785.1 Streptomyces sp. JW3
CCCGCCCCCCGCTTCGGTGTACAAGGCGGGTCAGACGCGGTACATCCGCCGCACCACCGCCTGGAGCAGCGGCCGCGGGGTGGCGCCCAGGAAGTAGGGCTGCATCCGGTTCATCGCCCCGGGCGTGACGAACGGGCGGCCCTTGGCAACCGCCTTCAGGGCCGGCTCCACCACCTGGCCCGGCGTCAGCCAGGCCATCTTGGGCAGGCCCGCCGTGTCCAGCCCGGCGGCCTCGTGGAACTCGGTGCGGACCAGACCGGTGCGCACGGTGGTGACGTGCACCCCGCTGCCGCGCGCCTCCAGGTACAGGCTCTCCCCGAACGAGCCGAGGAACGCCTTGGCGGCGCCGTACACCGCCGACTTCGGCATCGGCAGTCCCGAGACGATGGAGGAGACGTTGAGGACGCCGCCGTGCCGGCGCTCGGTCATCTGCCCGAGAGCGGCGTGCGTGAGCGCCACCGGGGCCAGCAGGTTGACCCGGATCTGGTGGTTCTCGCGGGCCAGGGACAGGTCGCGGAAGTAGCCCGTCGAGCCGTAACCGGCGCAGTTGACCAGCAGGTCGACGGCGTGCTCCCCCGGCTCGCGCAGCCGCTCGCACGCCGCCTGGAGGCCGGTGTCGTCACCGAGGTCGGCGGCGAGCACGTCGACCCGTACGCCGTGCGCGTCGGCCAGGTCGGTGGCGAGCTGCTTGAGCCGGTCCTCGCGGCGGGCGACCAGCGTCAGGCCGACGCCGCGGCGGGCCAGCCGGGCGGCGAACTCGGCGCCGATGCCGCTCGACGCTCCGGTCACGAAGGCACTTCGGTAGGGATAGGGCATCTCGGTCTCCATCGGGGCGTCGAGGGATACGGGCCGTCACTTGGTGCGCGGCAGGGCCGTCTCGGGCAGCGGCAGGTCGGCGGCGGCGCGCGCGTAGGACTTGCGGGGCACCAGCGGGCCGGCCAGGGCGGTGGTGACCAGGGCCATCAGCACCATCATGGTGAACATCCGCTGGTCCAGGACGCCCATGCTGACCCCGGCGTTCAGGATGATCAGTTCGGTGAGTCCCCGGGTGTTCATCAGTACGCCGATGACCGAGGACTCCTTCCAGGTCAGGCCGGCCATCCGGGCGGCCCCGGTGGCGCCGGCCAGTTTGCCGAAGCAGGCGACGGCCATGATGGCGGCCAGTTCCAGCACCCCGGCGCCGCCGAGCTGGGTGACGTCGACCGCGAGTCCGGTGGTGATGAAGAAGATCGGCATGAGCAGCGTCGTGATGTGTTCGAACGGCACGCTCACCGACGACTTCAGCAGCTTCATCGAGGAACGCGGCATGATCAGGCCGAAGGTGAACGCGCCGAAAATCGCGTCGAGTCCGATCCAGTGCGTGACGAAGGCGCACCCGAGGGCGCCGGCCGCGATCAGCGGCAGCAGCCGGGGGGAGACCACGTCGTTCCGGGTCATCGCCCTGATCACCCGGTGCAGCGCCGGGCGCACCACGGCGGTGAGGGCGACGGCGTACAGCAGCGTGCCGCCGATCACCGTGTAGACGTGGCCGGAGCCGGTGGAGACCGCGACCACCGAGACGAACGCGAGCATGCACCAGGCGAGGGCGTCGCCGACGGCGGCACTGGCCAGGGCGAGGATGCCCACCCGGGTGTGCTGGAGCCGGTGTTCGAGGATGATCCGGGCCAGCACCGGGAACGCGGTGATGGCCATCGCGGTACCCACGAACAGCACGAAGGGCGTCTGTCCGACGTGCTGTCCGGCGACGCGGTCGTGGTGGCCGTACAGCCAGCCGGCCAGCGCCACGCCCGTGACGAACGGTACGGCGATCGCCGACAGGGAGATCCCCAGTACCGCGTTGCGGTGGGTGCGGATCTGCCGCAGATCGATCTCCCACCCGATCAGGAACATGAACAGCAGGATGCCGATCTGGGCGATGGCGGACAGGCCGGCCCGGGTTTCGGACGGGAACAGCAGCTCCGGCAGCTCTCCCGGGAGCAGGCCCAGGAGGCTCGGGCCGAGCGCGATGCCCGCGAGGATCTCCGCGATCACGGGCGGCTGCCGCAGCCGTCGCAGCAGCGGGACCAGTACCGATCCCGCCACCAGGACGACGCAGACGCCCGCGACCGTCTCGGCGAGGATCGTGGCCGAGTCCTGGGCCATCCGCTAGCCCCTCCCGGCAGCGGGCCCGGAACCACCCGGCCCACCGGGACGGCCGGCCGCACCGGGCCCCCCGGGACCGCCAGGCCGTCCCCCCGGGCCGCCGGCGCCCGCCGCCATCGGGCCCCGCTGCGGGCGGAAGCCCACGATGTGGTGTTTCGTCGCGAGGGCCTGCATCTTCTCCCAGTCCGGCGGGCCCTGGCCGTCGATCAGCTGGCCCAGTTCCTCGAACCAGTCCTCCACCCCGCCCGGCGTGGCGATGCACAGCATCTTGCTGGGCCGGTTCCAGGTGTTGACGAAGGCGTGGCCCACCCCGCGCGGCCCGTACACCAGGCTGCCCGGCGTGGCCTTGTGCTTCTCGCCGTCCAGCTCGATCTCGTACTCGCCCTCGATCACGTAGAACGACTCGTCGACGTCCTCGTGGATGTGCAGCGGCGGGCCGCCGCCCGGCGGCGACGTCACCTCGAAGAACGAGTAGAGACCGCCGGTGTCCTCACCGCGGAGCAGCCAGCGCCCCGTCTCGCCCGCCCATTTGATGGGCTTGACGCCGTCCAGTTGGACGACGCGTCCACGCGTAGCCGTCACAGTCCGTCCCTTTCTCGGGGCCGTTGGGATGCGACGAGTATCGGGAGCGCCGTTGCGGGTTCCGGTAAAGCGGCCAATAAGCAGGCGGCCCGCCCCCGGCGGCTTTGCGTTCGCCTCACAGGGACTTTTTTCCCCGGCCGCAGACTCCGACGAGTACCGGCCGACCGTGGCCGGACGCGTGAGCAGGTCAGCTGGAGGGAGCGTGAGTGGCGTGTCGGAAGTGGAGCGGCATGGCACCGCCGTCAAGGAAGGGCGCCCGGCCCAGGAGAGCGTCCCGCGGGAGCTGCCGGCCGAGGGCCTGGCCGACCGTACGGCGGAACTCGCCGTCATCCGGCAGCGGGTGGTGGAGGGGCTCGACGCGGAGTCCGCGGCACGGCAGCACCGGCTCGGCAAGTCGACCGCGCGGGAGCGCGTCGCGCGGCTGCTGGACGAGGGGTCCTTCAACGAGCTGGAGATGTTGCGCAGACACCGCGCGACCGACTTCGGGATGGACGCCAAGCGCCCGTACACCGACGGCGTGGTCACCGGCTGGGGCACCGTCGAGGGCCGTCAGGTCTTCGTGTACGCCCATGACTTCGGGATCTTCGGCGGCTCCCTCGGCGAGGCCCACGCCGCCAAGATCCACAAGGTGATGGATCTCGCGGAACGCGCCGGCGCTCCGCTGATCGGCCTCAACGACGGGGCCGGCGCCCGCATCCAGGAGGGCGTCATGGCCCTCGCGGGCTACGGCGGCATCTTCCGCCGCAACGTCCAGGCGTCCGGGGTGATCCCGCAGATCAGCGTGATGCTCGGGCCCTGCGCGGGCGGCGCCGCCTACTCCCCCGCGCTCACCGACTTCGTCCTGATGGTGCGCGGCACGGCGAGCATGTACGTGACCGGCCCGGACGTGATCAAGGCGGTCACCGGCGAGGAGATCGACTTCGAGGGGCTGGGCGGCGCCGAGGTGCACGCCCGCTCGGGGCAGGCGACGTCCGTCCACGACGACGAGGACGACGCGTTCGAGCAGCTGCGGTGGCTGCTGTCGTTCCTGCCGCAGAACAACCGGGAGTTCCCGCCGGAGGCGGACACCGACGATCCCGTCGACCGGCCGTGCGACGGCCTGCTCGACATCGTGCCGAACTCCCCGAACCAGCCCTACGACGTGCGCCGGGTGATCGAGGAGATCGTCGACCACGGCGAGTTCCTGGAGCTCCAGGAGGCGTGGGCGGGCAACATCGTGATCGGCCTGGCCCGGATCGGCGGACAGGTCGTCGGCCTGGTCGCCAACCAGCCGCTGGTGCTGGCCGGCGTGCTGGACATCGACGCCTCGCAGAAGGCGGCCCGGTTCATCCGGTTCTGCGACTCGTTCAACATCCCGCTGGTCTCCCTGGTGGACGTCCCCGGCTTCCTGCCCGGCGTCGACCAGGAGCACAACGCCATCATCCGCAACGGCGCCAAGCTGCTGTACGCCTACTGCGAGGCGACGGTGCCCCGCATCCAGGTGCTGATGCGCAAGGCGTACGGCGGCGCGTACATCGTGATGGACTCGCGGTCCATCGGCACCGACCTCTCGCTGGCCTGGCCCTCCAACGAGGTGGCGGTCATGGGCGCGGAGGCCGCCACCAACGTCATCCACCGCCGGGCCATCCTGGCGGCCGAGGACCCGCAGGAGAGGCGGCGGCAGCTGGTGGAGGAGTACCAGCGCACGCTGATGCACCCCTACTACGGCGCCGAGCGCGGCCTGGTCGACGACGTCATCGACCCCCGGGCGACCCGGTCGGCGATCCACCAGGGGCTGCGCATGCTCCGCTCCAAGCGCGTCGACCTGCCCAAGCGCAAGCACGGCAACTCACCGCTGTGACCGGATTCCGACACCCACAGGAGACAACAGCCATGAGCCACGAGATCACCGGAGAGCCGCGGACCGCGCCCCGCAAGGTCGCGTTCGACGAGGTGCCGGTCAACCTGCACCGCGGCGGCGCCCTGCGCACCCTGCTCGGCCCCGGCAACGTCGGCGCCACCAGCGGGTTCATGGGCCATGCCCGGCTGGAGCCCGGCGAGTACATCAGCGAGCACTACCACCCGTACTCGGAGGAGTTCGTGTACGTGCTCGCCGGGACGATCGTGCTGCGCCTGGACGGGCGGGAGACCGAGGTGTCCGCGCGGGAGGGCTTCCTGGTGCCGATCAAGGCCCGGCACCGGCTGGAGAACCGCGGCGCGGAGCCGGCCGAGCTGATGTACCACCTGGGCCCGCTGGCCCCGCGCCCCGACCTCGGGCACGTCGACACCGAGGACCTGCCCCGCCCGGAGCTGGCGCCCGCGGGAGAGCCTCGATGAGCTCGACGGACACGGACCGCTGGGGCGCCCTGGTCACCGGCATCGGCGTGGTCGCGCCCGGTGCGGTGGGCCGGGACGCCTACTGGGACCTGCTGACGGCGGGCCGCACCGCCACCCGGGGCATCACCCTGTTCGACGCCACCGGGTTCCAGTCCCGGATCGCGGCCGAGGTCGACTTCGATCCGGCGGCCTCGGGGCTCACCCCGGACGAGGTGGCGCGGATGGACCGGGCCGCCCAGTTCGCGGTGGTCGCCGCCCGCGAGGCGCTCGCCGACGCCGGCCTGACGGCGGGCGGCGCGGACCCGGAGCGCACCGGGGTCAGCATCGGCAGCGCGGTCGGCTGCACCACCCGGCTGGAGGACGAGTACGTGGTGGTCAGCGAGCGCGGCAAGAAGTGGGAGGTGGCGCCCGAACTGGCCACCGAGCACCTCTACCGGGCGCTGATCCCGAGCACCCTCGCGGTCGAGGTGGCCTGGGCGGCGGACGCGGAGGGCCCCGCCACGGTGGTGTCCACCGGCTGCACCTCGGGCCTGGACGCGGTCGCGCACGGCGTCCAGCTGATCTCGGAGGGGTCGGCGGACGTGGTGATCGCCGGCGCCACCGACGCGCCGATCTCCCCGATCACCGTCGCCTGCTTCGACGCGATCGGCGCCACCTCGCGCAACAACGGCGACGCCGCGCACGCCTCCCGTCCCTTCCACAAGGACCGCGACGGGTTCGTGCTCGGCGAGGGCGCGGCCGTCCTGGTGCTGGAGAGCCGGGCGCACGCGGCCCGCCGCCGCGCGCACGCCTACGCCGACATCATCGGGTTCGCGCAGCGCAGCAACGCCTTCCACATGACCGGGCTCAAGCCCGACGGGCTGGACATGGCGGAGGCGATCGAGGTCGCCATGGAGCGGGCCGGCATCACCCCGGACCTGATCAGCTACGTCAACGCGCACGGTTCGGGGACGGCGCAGAACGACCGGCACGAGACGGCCGCGCTGAAGAAGTCCATGGGAAAGGCCGCGTACGGCGTCCCGGTCAGCTCGATCAAGTCGATGATCGGGCACTCGCTGGGCGCCATCGGGGCGCTGGAGGCGGCCGCCTGCGCGCTGGCGATCGAGCACGACGTGGTGCCGCCCACCGCCAATCTGCGCGAGCAGGACCCGGCACTCGACCTGGACTACGTGCCGCTGTCCGCGCGCGGACACGTCAACGACATCGTGCTGAGCGTGGGCAGCGGATTCGGCGGCTTCCAGTCGGCGATGCTGCTGGCCAGGCCGGGAACCAGGAAGTGACGGAATGACCATGAACCGTCGCACCGTGTTCAGTGGTGTGTCAGTCATCGCCCCCAACGGCTCCACCACCAAGGAGTTCTGGGACGCGACGCTCAACGGCGTCAGCGGCATCGCAGAGGTCCGGTCCTTCGACGCCGCCGGCTATCCGGTCCATGTGGCGGGCGAGGTCACCGACTTCGCGCCCCGGGACACCATCGACGGCCGGCTGATGGTCCAGACCGACCGGTGGACCCAGTTCGGCCTGGTCGCGGCCGAACGGGCGCTCGCGGACGCGGACATCGACCCGGAGCGGCTCGACGAGTACGAGATGTCCGTGATCACCGCGACCTCCTCGGGCGGCAACGAGTTCGGCCAGCGCGAGATCCAGAAGCTGTGGGACAAGGGCTCCCGGTTCGTGGGCCCCTACCAGTCCATCGCCTGGTTCTACGCGGCCACCACCGGCCAGATCTCCATCCGGCACGGCATGAAGGGCGCCTGCGGGGTGCTGGTCGGCGAGCAGGCCGGCGGTCTGGACGCGCTGGGGCAGGCCCGGCGCGCGCTGCGCGACGACGCGTCGATGGTGGTGACCGGCGGCACCGACGCGCCGCTCGGCCCGTACGCGCTGGCCTGCCACACCTCGGCGCACCTGATGACCGGCAGCCGGGACCCGGCCCACGCCTACCGTCCCTTCGACGCCGGGGCGGACGGGTACGTGGCCGGGGAGGGCGGGGCGATCTTCATCGTCGAGGCCGAGGACACCCTGCGGGCCCGGGACGCCGAGAAGGGGTACGGGGTGCTCGCCGGGTACGCGGCCACCTTCGACCCGCGGCCCGGCTCCGGGCGGGAACCCGGGCTGCGCCGCGCCATCGTGCGGGCCCTGGCCGACGCCCGGGTCGACCCCGCCGACGTCGACGTGGTCTTCGCCGACGGGCTCGGCGTGCCGGCGGCCGACCGGGCGGAGGCGGACGCGATCAACGCGGTGTTCGGGGCCGGGCGGGTGCCGGTGACGGTGCCCAAGTGCCTGGTGGGCCGGCTGCACGCGGGCGGGGCGCCGCTGGACGTGGCGATGGCGCTGCTGTCCGTGCGGGACTCCGTCGTGCCGGGCACGCCCACCACCGCCGAACTCGCCCCCGGCATCGGCCTTGACCTGGTCCGCGAGACCCGCGAGGCCCCGGTGCGCACCGCCCTGGTGCTGGCCCGCGGCTTCGAGGGCTTCAACGCCGCGGTCGTCATCAAGGCCCGCTGAACCGTACGTACTCCGCCGCACCGCTCTAACAGAAAGGTACCGCCGTGACCACCTCCGTGATCACCCTGGACGAATACGCCGAGCTGATCAACCGCGCCTCCGGTGCGGGCATCACCGCGGCCGACCTGCTCGACCCCGCCGTCACCTTCGAGTCCCTCGGCGTCGACTCGCTGGGCGGTCTGGGCGTCGTCTCCGAACTGGAGCTGCGCCTCGGCCTGGAGCCGGACAGCGGCGCCGACGGCACCCGCACCCCCTTCGAGCTGCTGCTCGGCATCAACCGGCGGCTGGTGGACGAGGGGCTGCTGCGGGCGGGCCACACCGAGCAGAGCATCGTCATCGACGCCCCGTTCGACGAGGTCTGGCGGCAGACCAACGACGTCGCCGCCTGGCCCGGCCTGTTCAGCGAGTACGCCGCCGCCGAGATCCTGGAGACGGCCGGGAACACCGTCACCTTCCGGCTCAGCATGCACCCCGACGAGAACGGCACCGTGTGGAGCTGGGTCTCGGAGCGGACGCTGGACCGCGAGGCGGGGACGGTGCGGGCGCGCCGCGTGGAGACCGGGCCGTTCGAGTTCATGGACATCGTCTGGACCTACCGCGAGGTCGCGGGCGGGGTCGAGATGCGCTGGACGCAGGACTTCCGGATGAAGCCGCAGGCGCCGGTGGACACCGCGACGATGACGGCCCGGATCACCACCAACTCGACGCTGCAGATGGCGCTGATCCGCGGCCGGGTCCGCGAGCGGGCCGGCCTGACCACCGTGTGACACCAAGGGACACCAAAGTGGGCTGCCGCCGACGGGGGATTGCGGCGGCAGCCCTGGGGTCACCTTAACCGAAAACGTTAGCCAGCAACCTAATTACTTGCCATCCGGACCGCCAGCCGGCCGGACACGGACGAGACATGGACAGGAGCGCTCATGCAGTACACGCTGATCGTCGCCCGCATGGCCCCCGAGGACAGTGAGCGGGTGGCCGGCGTCTGGGCCGAGTCCGACGCCACCGACCTGCCCCACCTGGTCGGGGTGAAGCACCGCCGCCTCTTCCGGTACCAGGGCCTGTACTTCCAGCTGATCGGCTCCGAGGAGCGGGTCGGCGGCCGGATCGAGGAAGTACGCGGCCACCCGCTCTTCCAGGACGTCAACGAGAAGCTCAAGCCGCACATCGGCGCCTACGACCCGCTCACCTGGCGCGGCCCCGCCGACGCGATGGCCGAGGAGTTCTACTCGTGGAACGCGTGACAGACCCCGGACCCGCCACCGCACCGGTGCGCATCCTGCGCGGCACCCCCGACGCGCACGAGACGGCCGCGCTGCTGGTGCTGCTGGCCCGGCTCGGCGGCGCGCCCGAGCAGCCGCGGCCGCGGCCGGTCGCGCGTCCCAGCTGGCAGCCGTTCACCGCGCACAGCCCGGGCGGCTGGAGGCACACATGATCCGCACCGTTCTCGACATGCGGGTACGGCCGGGCCAGGCGCAGGAGTTCGAACGCACCTGGCGCGCGGCCGCCGCGGTGGCCGGCCGCTACCCCGGCTCCCTGGGCCAGACCATGCTGCGCGCGCCCGCCGACCCGCTCCGGTACACCATCACCGCGGACTGGGCCTCGCGCGAGGAGCTGGCCCGCTACCAGGACAGCGCGGACCGCAAGGCGCTCTCCGCCGCGCTGGACCTGCTGCGGGAGTCGGCCGCCAAGTCCCTCTACGAGGTGGTCGCGCACATCGGCGCCGCCTCCCCCACCGCCCCCGCGACGGAGAAAGGCACGGCATGACCATCCGCGTCATCATGACCGCGACCATCAGGCCCGAGGACTTCGACGCCTTCGAGGCGGCGTACCTCGACGTCACCAGCAAGGTCCGCGGCACCCCCGGCCACCTCCGCGACGAGCTGCTGCGCGACACCGCGGACCCGACGAAGTACTCGCTGCTCGCCGAGTGGGAGGACGAGGAGCGGTTCCGCGCCTGGGCCGACGACCCGGAGCACATGCGGCAGTCGGCCGCCATGTTCCCGTTCTGGGCCGACAGTTTCCAGCGGTCCGTGCACGAGGTGCGGGCCACCCTCGAGTCCTACCAGACGCCGCGCGTTCCGCCCGCGGCCGGTTGAGAGGAACACCATGCCCGTCCAGAAGGCTGTGGTGATCGGCGCCGGCATCGGCGGCCTCACCACGGCGATCGGCCTGCGTCAGGCCGGCGTCGACGTCAAGGTGTTCGAGCGCCGCACCGAGCCGAGCCGGCTGCTGACCGGCGGCGGCTTCATGCTGTGGCACAACGCCTTCGTCGCGCTGCGCAAGCTGGGCCTCGACGACCAGGTGAGCAAGGTCAGCTCGGACATCGACTTCCACGAGTTCCGGTCCGCGAACGGCCGTACGCTGGCCCGCTGGGCGATCGCCCCGGAGGCGGCCCGGATCGGCGCGCCCGCCGTGGCGCTGCGCCGCTCCGACCTGAACTCCCTGCTGCTCCAGGAGGCCGGTGACACGGTGGTGATGGGCGCCCAGTGCGTCGGCTTCGAGCAGGACCCGGACGGGGTGACGGCCCGGTTCGCGGACGGCTCCGAGGAGCGCGCCGACGTGCTGATCGGCGCCGACGGCATGCGCTCGGCGGTGCGCGGCACCCTGCGGCACGGCCACGACCTGCCGCCCCGCTACGCCGGGTACACCGCCTGGCAGGCCATCGCCGAGCTGCCCGGCGAGGACCTCGTGCCCAGCGGGACCTTCTTCAACCTGTGGGGCAAGGGCGGCCTGCGCTTCCTGTACTGCCGGCTCAACGACCGCGAGGTCTACTGGGACGCCATCACCTCGGACGCGGCGAGCACCCCGTTCGACATGTTCCGCAAGGACAAGCGCCAGGTGATGCGGGAGACGTACGCCGACTGGCAGGACCCGATCCCGCGCATCCTGGCGGCCACCCGCGAGGACGCCATCCTGCCCATCGACATCGCGGACCGTCCGCCGGCCCGGGACCGGGCGTGGAGCCACGGCCGGGTGGTGCTGGTCGGGGACGCGGCGCACGCCATGACGCTCAACCTCAGCCAGGGCGCCGGCCAGGCCATCGAGGACGGCGCCGTGCTGTCCGGTCTGCTGGCCCGCGAGCCGGACCTGCCCACCGCGCTGGCCCGGTACGAGAGCCTGCGCAGGCAGCGGGTGGAGTCGATGGTGCGCGGCGCGTACCGCATCGGCGAACTCGGCAAGTGGCGGAGCTCGCTGGCCTGCGGGGCGCGCGACCTGTTCATGCGCGCGTTCTTCGGCACCTTCGCGAAGAAGGGCACGTACCGCCTGATGATGAACTTCGACTACTGAGCCCTGGGAGGCGGTTTCGTCGTGTACGTCGACCTCCTGGCGGCGCTGCTCGTCCTGCTCAGCGGTGCGCTGGCCGGGGTGCTGGTGGCCGTCGAGATCGCGGTGGTCCCCATGCTGGCCCAGCTGCCGGGGAGCCGGTACGTGCAGGTGCACCGGCTGCTGGACCCCCGGTTCGACCCCTTGATGCCCACCGTCGACAAGGTCGCGCTGGGCGCCGGTCTGCTGCTGGTCGTGCTGGCGCCCGGCTGGGCCGCCAAGGGCGCGTTCGCGGTGGCGGAGGCGGGCCTGATCGGCGTGGCGCTCGTCTCCGAGCTGTCCAACGTGCGGATCAACCGGTCCATCGACACCTGGGAGCCGGACCGGCTCCCGCCGGGGTGGGCCGAGACCCGTGCCCGGTGGGCCCGCGCCAACCGGGGCCGCACCTGGATCGCCGTGGCGGGCTTCGGCGCGGCGGTCGCCGGCACATGTCTCGTGTGAGCCGGCGCCGCGGACCCGGCCCCGGCGGACCCGGAGTGGCACGGGCCCTCCGGGTCCGCCGGGGCGGGCCCGTTTCCGCCGGGCCCGGACACACCCGGGCGGGCCGCCCCGTGGCGGACGCCCCCGTCCAGAACAGGGAACGGATCGTATGAAGAAGGTACTGATAGCCAACCGGGGCGAGATCGCGGTGCGGGTCGTCCGGGCCTGCCGGGACGCGGGCCTCGGCTCCGTCGCCGTCTACGCGGACCAGGACCGGGACGCGCCGCACGCCCGGCTCGCCGACGAGGCGTTCGCGCTGCGCGGCAGCACGGCCGCGGACACCTATCTCGACGCCGGCAAGCTGCTGGCGCTGGCCGCCGAGTCGGGCGCGGACGCCGTCCATCCCGGGTACGGCTTCCTGTCCGAGGACGCCGAGTTCGCGCGGGCGGTGACGGCCGCCGGGCTGACCTGGATCGGGCCGCCGCCGGAGGCGATCGAGCGGCTCGGCGACAAGGTGGCCGCCCGGGAGATCGCCCGCCGGGTGGACGCCCCGCTGGCGCCCGGCACCGAACGGCCGGTCGAGGGTCCCGACGAGGTGCTCGACTTCGCCCGGCAGCACGGTCTGCCGCTGGCCATCAAGGCGGCCAACGGCGGCGGCGGACGCGGTCTGAAGGTGGCCCGCACCTTGGCGGAGATCCCCGAACTGCTGGAGTCCGCCTCGCGCGAGGCGGCCGCCGCCTTCGGCCGGGGCGACTGCTTCGTGGAGAAGTATCTCGACCGGGCGCGGCACGTGGAGACGCAGTGCCTGGCGGACCGGCACGGCACCGTGGTGGTGGTCTCCACCCGGGACTGCTCGGTGCAGCGCCGCCACCAGAAGCTGATCGAGGAGGCCCCGGCGCCCTTCCTCACCGCCGAGCAGGAGGAGACGCTGCGGTCGGCGTCCCGGGCGATCCTCGCCGAGGCGGGCTATGTGGGCGCGGGCACCTGCGAGTTCCTGCTCGGGGAGGACGGCACGCTCTCGTTCCTGGAGGTCAACACCCGGCTCCAGGTGGAGCATCCGGTCACCGAGGAGATCACCGGCATCGACCTGGTCCTGGAGCAGTTCCGGATCGCCGACGGCGAACCGCTCGGGTACACCGACCCGGTGCCGCGGCGGGGCCACTCCATCGAGTTCCGGGTCAACGGCGAGGACGTGGGCCGCGGTTTCCTGCCCACGCCGGGTACGGTGACGCGCTGGAGCCCGCCGGCCGGTCCCGGCATCCGGGTCGACACCGGCATGGTGGCGGGCACGGTGGTCGACGGTGCCTTCGACTCGATGCTCGCCAAGCTGATCGTCACCGGCGCGGACCGTCGGCAGGCGCTCGCGCGGGCCCGGCGCGCCCTGGCGGAGTTCACCGTCGAGGGCGTGCCCACGACGCTGGCGCTGGCCCGGGAGCTGCTGGAGGTGCCCGCCTTCACCGCCGAGGACCCGGAGACCGGGTTCGCCGTGCACACCCGGTGGCTGGAGTCGGACGACTGCACGGTGCGGGTCGCGCCGTGGGAGGGCGGCGACAGCGCCGCCGAGGACGAGGCGGGCGGCGCCGGCCGGCTGTCGTACACCGTCGAGGTGGGCGGCCGTCGCCTGGAGGTGGCGCTGCCCGGGACCCTCGCGGCGATCGGACCGGCGGCCGGGCGGGCAGGTGGCGGCAGCGCACCGCGCCGCAGGCCGCGCGCCTCGGCGGCCGCCGCCGCGGCCGGCGGGGACGCGCTGAGCAGCCCGATGGTCGGCACCGTCGTCAAGGTCGCCGCCGTCGAGGGCGCCCAAGTGGCCGAGGGCGATGTGCTGTTCGTCATCGAGGCGATGAAGATGGAGCAGCAGATCAAGGCGCACCGCGCGGGCGTCGTGCACGGGGTCGGGGTGGCCGTGGGGGCGAGTGTGTCCCGGGGCGCCGCGCTGTGCGAGATCCGTACGGCGGCGTAGCGGCCGTACCCTCGGCGCAGGACGGAACCCGGGCCCGCACCGGCGGGCCCGGGTTCCGTGGTCGCAGGGGGCGACGGTCACACGGGGACGACGCGGAAGACCGGGATCTCGGGTGCCGCCCGCTCGAAGCTCTCGGGAGACTTGTCGGCGACCACTCCGTTCTTCACGAAGATGCCGGCGCCCATCGGGACCTGGGTCGGGAACTGCCGGGCGATCGGCGCCCGTTCGGCGACCGGCACCTCGACCAGCTTGACCGGCACCGCCTTCCGGCCGCGCACCAGGGTCCCCGCACCGGCCGCGCGCACGTTCTTCACCCAGTCGGACTGGGGGAACGCCTGGAGGATGTACATGGTGCCGTCGATCTTCACCGGGGCCACCGGGTTGGTGAACTCCCGTCCCGACCGCCGGCCCCTGACCCGCAGCAGGTGCATGGGGCCGACCGGCATGCCCATGCTGTGGAACAACTCCATCATCTTGTTCCCGAACTTCTGGAACGCGGACACCTTGGGACGAGTGGATGTGGACATGATCTCGCTCATCTCTGTTGCTTCGGGCTCGGATCGGGTGTCAGGCCACGCTGCCCGTGGTGCGGGCGGTGCCGGGATGTGCGGCGGCCATCGAGCCGCCCGGTCGCACCAGGCCGGTGCGGTAGGCCAGGGTGATCACATCGATACGGCTGTTCAGGTCCAGCTTGCCCATGAGGCTGTGCACATGGCTCTTGACCGTGGCCCGGCTCAGCTCCAGCGCCGCCGCGATCTCGTCGTTGCTCCAGCCGCGGAGCATCAGCTGGACGACCTCGGTCTCCCGGGCGGTGAGCTGGTCGAAGCGGCGCTGGACGTCGGACCGCCGCTGCGGCGGCACGCCGGGCGCGGCCGCCGGCCGGCCGGCGGCCACCTGGTAGCCGGATCTGACCAGCCGGATCGCCGGGATCAGGCTCGCGCGGTCGACACGGTTGACGTACATGTCCGCGGTGCTCTCCCCCGGCGTCCCGGCCCCGGTACGCCGCCGGGACGCCGAGACCACCAGGATGCGCGGCCGGGGCGTGCTGCCGGCCAGCGCCTGGACGACGCGGGGGGCGTCGGCGTCGTCGAGGACGACCACGACATGGGGGCGGTGTTCGGCGACGGCCCGGTGCACATGGGCCGGATCGGCCGTGCATCCCACCGCGCGCAGACCCTCTTCCCCGGACACCACCGCGACGGTCTCGATCCTGCTGAAGAGGCTGCCGCCCAGTACGGCGACTCGCGTGAGCCGGCCGGCTCCCTCGTCATGCACGTCAGGTAATTCTCGGCGCACTGAGACTCTCCTCCAGTGATCGGCGCTCGGCCGCCCGGCGGGTTCGCCATGCCTCGTCGTCGAAGAACGGCAAATTCATTACGTAGCGAACTATTTAATAGTCGCATGGGGGTCCACCTCTGTCAACGCGGGCCCACCCCCCTCTCCGCCTCTCCCCGTCCCCCGTGAAAGCCGCCCCGCCGGAGCGGATCAGTGACTCGATCGACATCGTGTCACCGGCCTTCGGCGGAGGGTCGCCGGTGGCCGGAAGTCGCTTCTGGTCCTGACCGGAACGCGGCGCCCCGGCCCACCGGCACAGCAGAATCTCCCGCCGCCGGAAGGGGCGACGAGAGACCGGCCGGACCGGCGCGGGTCCGGGCGCGCGGGTCAGTAGCGGTAGTGGTCCGGCTTGTACGGGCCCTCCACCCGCACACCGATGTACTCGGCCTGCTCCGGGCGGAGCGTGGTCAGCTTGACGCCGAGCGCGTCGAGGTGGAGCCGGGCGACCTT
>NZ_JBQOUX010000157.1:0-15007 GCF_052216785.1 Streptomyces sp. JW3
GCGGGGGGGCGGCCGGGGGGCCCGCCCACCCTCGTCAGGTACCGGGCGTCGCCGACTCGCCGCACTCGCGTTCCCGGGCGCCCTCCCGGGTGCGGCCCGCGGCGACCGGGCGCCGCGGGTTGCGGCGCAGCCACTCGCCCTCCAGCTGGGCCATCCGCTCGTTGTGCGCCCGCAGCGCGTCGTTCGAGCCGTACAGCAGCGTGTCGTGGCGCGTGCGGTGGATGGTCTCCAGCTCCTTCATGAGCTGCTGGTCGTCCAGGCGACCCGGGTCCACTCCGGTCATGGTGCCGTCCCGCGTGTCGTGTTCGTTCATGCGGTCCGGGTACCCGCCCGGTGACACACCACCACCCCCGAGCGGTATCCGGGAGGGACCCATGGATCTCGCGTTTCTGCATCCCCTCTACGACCACCAGGGCCCCTGGGCCTCCGTCTACGTCGATCTCTCCCGGCACGCGGAGGACACCGCGCACGCCCGTGACCTGATGGCCGAGTCGGTCGGCCGGGAGCTGGCGGACCAGGGCGCCGACGAGGCGACCTGCCGGGCCGTGCGGGAGGCCCTGAAGGAGCTGCGGCACGCCACCGACCCGCACGGCCGGGCGCTGTTCGCCCGCGGCGGGCAGGTGATCCTGGACACCCCGCTGGCCCGGGCGCCGCTGCGCCCCACCGCGGTGCACTGGGCGCCGCTGCCGCATGTCTCGCCGCTGCTGGAGCTGGCCGGCGAGGACCCGGTGTGCGTGGTGGCCTACGTCGACCGCAAGGGCGCCGACTTCGAGCTGCGCTCCGCGCTGGGCAGCCAGGACGCGGGCGGGGTGACCGGCCGGCAGTGGCCGGTGCACCGCACCACCAGCTCCCTCGACTGGTCGGAGCGGCACTTCCAGCTGCGGGTGGAGAACACCTGGGAGCACAACGCGGCGGAGATCGCCGACGCGCTCGCCGTGTGCCAGGAGGAGACCGGTGCCGACCTGCTGATCCTGGTCGGCGACGACCGCGAGCGGCGGTCCGTGCACGAGCGGCTGCCCAAGCGGCTCCAGGGCCGGGTCGTGGAGGCCGCGCACGGCACCGGCAGCCGGCTCCTGGACGAGGAGGTCCGGGAGCTGCGCGAGGCGCACGTCACCGCGCGGGCCCAGCAGGACCTGGACCGGTTCCTGGCCGCCCGCGCCCCGGACGGCGCGGGCCGGGCCAGTGCGGCGGAGGGCGTGCCGGCGCTGGTCGAGGCGGCGCGGGAGCACCGTATCGACGAACTGCTGGTCATCCCGGACGGGCCGGACACCCACCGCGAGGTGTGGATCGGCGAGGACGCCGACCAGCTCGCGGTGCGGCGTACCGAGCTGAAGACGCTCGGCGAGCAGAACTCCTGGGCGGCCCGCGCGGACGACGCGCTGCTGCGCTCGGCGGTGCTGACCGGTGCCCCGGCGATCTCGGTGCGGCCGGCGCTGCCGGACGCCGAGGACCGGGTGGACACGCCGGTGGGCGGGCTGGGGGCGCTGCTGCGCTGGAAGTGAGTCAGCGCGCCCGCTCGACCCGCCGTTCGTCCCAGACCGGCTCCGGGGTCTCGCGGACCCGGCCGTCATGGCCGAAGACCAGGTAGCGGTCGAAGGCGCGGGCGAACCAGCGGTCGTGGGTGACCGCGAGGACCGTGCCGTCGAAGGACTCCAGGCCCTCCTGGAGTGCCTCGGCGGACTCCAGGTCGAGGTTGTCGGTGGGCTCGTCCAGGAGCAGGGCGGTGACGCCCTGGAGTTCCAGCAGCAGGATCTGGAAGCGGGCCTGCTGGCCGCCGGAGAGCCGCTCGAAGCTCTGCTCGGCCTGGCCGGTCAGCTCGTAGCGGCGCAGCCGGGACATCGCGGCGCCCCGGTCCTGGGCGTGCTCGGTCCACAGGATGTCCAGGAGGGTGCGGCCGAGCAGTTCGGGGTGGGCGTGGGTCTGGGCGAAGTGGCCCGGGACCACCCGCGCGCCGAGCTTCCACCGCCCGCTGTGCGCCACCTCCTCGCCGGCCAGCAGCCGCAGGAAGTGCGACTTGCCGGAGCCGTTGGAGCCGAGGACGGCGACCCGTTCGCCGTAGAAGACCTCCAGGTCGAAGGGTTTCATCAGGCCGGTCAGTTCGAGCTTTTCGCAGGTGACGGCGCGGACGCCGGTGCGGCCGCCCTTGAGCCGCATCCGGATGTCCTGCTCGCGCGGCGGCTCGGGCGGCGGGCCGGCCTCCTCGAACTTGCGCAGCCGGGTCTGGGCGGCGTGGTAGCGGGACGCCATCTCGTGGCTGACCGAGGCGGCCTGGCGCAGGGTGAGCACCAGCTTCTTCAGCTGGGCGTGTTTCTCGTCCCAGCGGCGGCGCAGCTCCTCGAAGCGGGCGAAGCGCTCGCGGCGGGCCTCGTGGTAGGTGGCGAAGGAGCCGCCGTGCGTCCAGGCGTCGGCGCCGGCCGGGCCCGGTTCCAGGGAGATGATCCGCTGGGCGGCGCGGGCCAGCAGCTCGCGGTCGTGGGAGACGAACAGGACGGTCTTGCGGGTCTCGGCGAGCCGCTCCTCCAGCCAGCGCTTGCCGGGCACGTCGAGGTAGTTGTCCGGCTCGTCGAGCAGCAGCACCTGGTCGGTGCCGCGCAGCAGCGCCTCCAGGACCAGGCGTTTCTGCTCACCGCCGGAGAGGGTGCGCACCTGCCGCCACTGCGCCTTCTCGTACGGCACGCCGAGCGCGGCCGTGGTGCACATGTCCCACAGCGTCTCCGCCTCGTAGCCGCGCGCCTCGGCCCAGTCGGACAGGGCCTGCGCGTACCTCATCTGCGCGGCCTCGTCGTCCACGGTCATGACGGCGTGCTCGGCGGCGTCCACCGCGCGGGCGGCGTCCCGGATGCGCGGCGGGGCGACCGAGACCAGCAGGTCGCGGACGGTCGTCTCGTCCCGTACCGAGCCGACGAACTGGCGCATCACGCCGAGGCCGCCGCTGACCGTGACGGTGCCCTCGTGCGGCTTCAGCTCGCCGGAGAGCAGCCGCAGCAAGGTGGTCTTGCCCGCCCCGTTGGGGCCGACGAGGGCCACGACGGCGCCCTCCCCCACCCGGAAGGAGACGTCGCCGAGCAGCGTCCTCCCGTCCGGCAGGTGGTACTCCAGGTGCGCTGCTTCGAGATGGCCCATGGGGTGATTGTCCCTGGTTCCGCACCCCGCCCGGCAACCGCGTTTCCCGAGCGGCGGGAGCGGCAGGAAAGGCCGCCCGGCGGGTAGGCGGGAGGGCATGAGCCCCGACGTAGACCTCACCGTCCCGCTGCCCGGCCCGCATCCCGTCCGCACGGGCTTCCTCGACCTCGACCGCCGGCTGTTCGAGGCGGTGGCCGCGCGGCACTTTCCCGGCGGCGACCGGGTGCTGCCGCGGCTGAGCCGCAGTGCCAACCACGGGGTGCTGTGGTTCGCGGCCGCCGCGGCGCTGACCGCGGCCCGCACCCCGCGCTCCCGGCGGGCCGCCGTGCGCGGCCTGGCCTCGCTCGGCGTGGCCTCGCTGACCATCAACACCCTCGGCAAGCGCTCGGTCCGCCGTCCCCGGCCGGTGCTGGACCCGGTACCGCTGGTGCGGCAGCTCAAGCGGCAGCCGATCACCACCTCGTTCCCGTCCGGGCACGCCGCCTCGGCCGCCGCGTTCGCCACCGGGGTGGCGTTGGAGTCGCCGGCCTGGGGCGCGGCGGTGGCCCCGATCGCCGCGGCGGTCGCCCTGTCCCGGGTCTACACCGGCGTGCACTTCCCCAGTGACGTGGTGGCGGGCGCGGCGCTCGGCGCGGGCGCCGCGTTCGCGGTCCGCGGGCTGGTGCCCACCCGGGCCCAGCTGCTGCCGCCGGCCCGGCCGGTCGCCGAGGTGCCGGCGCTGTCCGGCGGCGAGGGTCTGGTGATGGTGGCCAACCTCGGCTCGGGCACCTCGGAGCGGGTCCGGGCGCTGTGCGACGCGCTGCCGCTGGCCGAGGTGATCGAGGCCGAACCGGGCGATGTGGGGGGCGAGTTGGAGAAGGCGGCGGGCCGGGCCCGGGTGCTCGGCGTGTGCGGCGGCGACGGCACGGTGAACGCGGCGGCCCGGGTCGCCCTGCGCCACGGGCTGCCGCTGGCGGTGCTGCCCGGCGGCACCCTGAACCACTTCGCCTACGACCTCGGCGTCGAAGACGTCCGGGCGCTGTGCCGGGCGCTGGAGCAGGGCGAGGGCGTCCGGGTGGACGTGGGCCGGTTCACCTCCGGGCGGCTGGACGGGATCTTCCTGAACACCTTCAGCCTCGGGGTGTACCCGGAGCTGGTGCGCGAGCGGGAGCGCTTCTCGCCCCGGATCGGCGGCTGGCCGGCCGGCGTGCTGGCGGCCGTCCGGGTCCTGCGCGCCGACCGGCATCCGCTGCGGGCCGAGGTCGGCGGCCGCACCCGGCCGCTGTGGATGCTGTTCGCGGGCAACGGCACGTACCACCGCATGGGGCTGGCGCCGGGCCGCCGGCTGGATCTGGCGGACGGCCGGCTCGACGTACGGGTGGTGCACGGCGGCAGCCGGCCCGCGCTGCGGCTGCTGTCGGCGGCCTTCGCCGGGCCGCTGACCCGGTCCCCCGCGCACGCGGCGGTGCAGGTGGGACGGCTGCGGCTGAAGGGCGTCGCGCCGGGCACGCTGCTGGCCTACGACGGCGAGGTCACCGAGACCGAGGGCGATGTGACGGTGGAGAAGCTGCCCGAGGCGCTCACGGTGTACCGGCCGCTGCCCTGACCGATCTGACGCCCCGTCATCCCATATGGCAAAACGACGGTCTCAGCATGCGATCGGCGGGCGTACGGTGAGCGCAGTCGTCCGAGAGGGGATCAGCGATGCCGAGGCCGCAGGAGACCGCCGTCTACACGCACGGGCACCACGAGTCCGTGCTCCGCTCGCACACCTGGCGCACCGCCGCCAACTCCGCCGGGTATCTGCTCGGCGCCCTGAAGCCGCACATGCGGATCCTGGACATCGGCTGCGGTCCGGGCACCATCACCGCGGACCTCGCGGCGCTGGTCCCGGACGGCCGTGTCACCGGCGTCGACCGGGCCCCGCAGATCCTGGACCGGGCCCGGGCGGTGGCCGCCGAACGGGGCCTGGCCAACATCGACTTCGCCGTGGCCGACGTGCACGCCCTGGACTACCCCGACGGCACCTTCTGCGTGGTCCACGCCCATCAGGTGCTCCAGCACGTGGGCGACCCGGTGGCGGCGCTGCGCGAGATGCGGCGGGTGACGAAGCCGGGCGGTTTCGTCGCCGTCCGCGACTCCGATTACGGCGCCATGACCTGGTACCCGGCGTCGGCCGGGATGGACGCCTGGCTGGACCTGTACCGGCGGGTGGCCCGGGCCAACGGCGGCGAGCCGGACGCCGGGCGCCGGCTGAAGGCGTGGGCGCTGGAGGCCGGCTTCACCGACATCACCGCCGGCTCCAGCACCTGGACCTTCACCACGCCCGAGGAGCGGGCCTGGTGGAGCGGCCTGTGGGCGGACCGGACCGTGGAGTCGGCGTACGCCGAGCGGGCCACGGAGGGCGGCCATGCGTCGGCGGAGGAACTGCGGGCCGTTTCGGCGGCCTGGCGGAATTGGGGGGAGCGGCCCGAGGGCTGGTTCGGTGTGCTGCACGGAGAGATTCTGTGCAGAAAGGATGTCTGATCGAAGAAATCCGGGACACCAGTACGGCAGGAGGTAATTCACTATGGTTCCGCTTCTGCTCGTCCTGTTGCTCGCTCTCATCCTTTTCGGCGCCGGATTCGCCCTGAAGATTCTCTGGTGGATCGCTCTGGTCGTCATCGTCCTGTGGCTGCTGGGCTTCCTGGTGCGCGGCACGTCGGCCGGCGGCGGACGCGGCCGCTGGTACCGGTGGTGACCACGTGGTGAGGCCGCTGCCCCGGGAGGCTCACTCCCGGGGCAGCAGCGGTCCGAGCGGCCCGAGGTCCAGATTCAGGTCCTCGGGCCGCAGACCGTAGCGCTCCCGCAGCTCGGTCATGCGGTCGTCGAGCAGCATCAGGGTGAGCCCGATGCGCTCCTCCTGGTCCTCGCTGAGATCGCCCTGGTCGAAGCGGCGCAGCGCCTGCCGCTCCATGAGCTGGCGGAGCAGCTCCACCACGGTCAGCACCAGCTTGATCAGGTCCCGTTCGACGGTGTCGGGCTCGAACTCGATCCGGCCGTGTCGCTCGCTCACGTCAGTCCTCCCAGGGCGAGGGCACATTGGCGTTGACCGAGCTGATCAGCGCGTTCAGGTCGATGCGGACCAGGTCGACGTCGGCGATGCGCAGCGTGAGGTCCCCGGTGATCACCACCCCGCCGGCCAGCAGCCGGTCCAGCAGGTCGACCAGGGCGATCTCCCGGCGTTCCACGACGGTCATGAACCCTCCCCGTTCCCGGTGCTGTCGCCCGCGAAGGAATAGGCCGCCCAGGGGCCGGTGAGTTCCACCCGAATTCCCGGGGCGTCGTCCTTTGTCCGGTCGACCAGTTCCACGAATTCCTCGGAGAGATCCCGCCGCACCAGATAGGCGGCATTGAGTACATTGCGTCCGGCGGCCCCGGAAAGCTGCGGATTCTGCGGCGTGTGCAGCCGGGCGTCGTCGGCCCGCCCGGACAGCGTCTCGTGCAGCCGGCCGGCGAACTCCTCCGCCCGCTGCCACAGATCCTCGCCGGCCCGGGTGCGCATCCGCCGCTGGAGCAGATAGTCCCGCCCCGAGGCGGGCTTCCCGGCCGGCTGTGCCGCGGCCTGCTGTCCGCCGCCGCTCTCGACGTACACCTTGACGCCCCACTCCACCCGGCCGGCCAGCCGCTCCAGGGTGCGCAGGAAGCCCTGCTCGCGTTCCTCCATCATCACCCGGACGCCGCTGTCGTCCCGGAAGACCGTGGCCAGCCGGAGCGGCAGCGGCGTGGTGACGGCGGTCAGCGCGTCGATCACCTGCTGATGGGCGCGGGCGGTCGCCGCCAGCCAGTCCAGGTCCTCCAGGTGGGCCTTGAGGGACTCCTCGGTGAAGTCGGCCTCGGGGACATGGCTGACGACGGCGACCAGGCCGTGGTGGCGCAGTGTTCTGGGCGGATCGCCCGCCACCCCGGTCAGCTGCGACTGGAGGGCCGCGTCGAAGGGGCGGCAGACGGCGTAGACGTACCGCAGTCCGCTCATGGGGATTCCTCTTCCTGCTGAGCTTCCCGCTGGGATTCCCGCTGGGCTTCTCGCTGAGGCCGGCGGCCCGGCTCCAGCGGGGTACGGCCGGACTCCAGCTCGGCCAGCCGTTCGCGCAGCTCCCGGTTCTCCCGGGCGAGTTCCTTGTGCTTGGCGTTCGAGGAGAGCGCCGGGTCGCTCTCCCACCAGTCGATGCCCATCTCCTTGGCCTTGTCGACGGAGGCGACGATGAGCCGCAGCTTGATGGTGAGCAGCTCGATGTCGAGCAGGTTGATCCGGATGTCGCCGGCGATGACGACACCCTTGTCCAGCACCCGCTCCAGGATGTCGGCGAGGTTGGCGCTCTGTCCCTGGCCGAAGGGTTCGGGCATGCGGCTGGGTGTCGTCATCGACGGCTCCCGCGCTCGGCGTACTCGTCTTCCTCGCGGTACGCGTCGTCCCGGTCGCCCTTGTCCTCGGCCTCGTACTCGTCCTCGGCGTCCTCGACGTCGTCGGCGTACTCGTCCTCGGCTTCGGGCTCCTCGTCGGTCTCCTCCTCCGCCTCGTCCTCCGCCTCGTCCTGCGGCTCCTCCTCGTAGGCGTCGTCCGCCTCGTCGTACGGAGCTTCGTCCTTGGCGTCCTCGGTGTCCTCGGCTTCCTCGTGCTCCTCCTGCTCGTCCCGTTCCTCCTCCGCGACCGCGTCGTCGTGGCTGCGGACCACCTCGCCGTCGCGGATCTCCCCGCGCCAGCCGTCCTCCGTCTCGCCCTTCAGCGTGATGAAGCGGACGTAGTTCTTCAGGTCGAGCCGCAGCCGGCGGCCCTGGGCCCGCCAGATGTTGCCGGTCTTCTCGAACAGGCCCTTGGGGTAGTACTCGACGACCACGATGACCCGGGTCAGGGTCGGCGCCAGCTCGTGGAAGGAGACGACGCCCTTCGTGGTGCCCTTGGCGCCCTCGGAGGTCCAGGAGACCCGGTCGTCCGGCACCTGTTCGGTGGTCTTCGCCTTCCAGCTCCGGTTGGACCAGAAGACCTTCAGCTGCCAGTCGGAGGTGGTGTCGTCGGCGCGGTTCGCGCTCTTGACGCCCTTCGCGAAGGTGCTGAAGTCCTGGTAGTGGGTCCACTGGTCGTAGGCGGTGCGCAGCTCCACGCCGACGTCGGCGTACTCGATGATGACGGTCGGCTTCTGGCCGGCGCCGCCCTTGCGCTTGCCCTTGCCGCCGCCGAGGTTCTTGAACGCGCCGACCACGTTGTCCTTCAGCCGGCCGGCGCCGAGCTCCACCGCGGTGCGCATCGGGCTCTTGCCCTCGGCGAGCTTGCGCCCGCCGTCCAGGGCCAGCTTGGCGAAGCCGGGGCTGTTGCCGTCGGCGATGTCGTTCAGCTTGACGGTGGTCTCGCCGAGCTTGCGGCCGACGCCGACCAGCATCTTGGTGGCCTGGGCGGCGAGGTACTGCTGCACCTCGTCCTTGAGCCGGTCGGCGGCCTCACCGCGGGCCACGTCGGCCAGCGGGTTGTGCTTCGCCGCGCCGCCCGCCTTGCCGGCCGCGCCCCTGACGGTCCCGGTCATCGCTCACCACCGCCCTTCGGCAGCCGGGCCCGGGTACCGCGGGCGGCGCCCCGGGCGGTCTTGGTCGCCGACTGGGTGCGCTTCGCCGCGGTCTTCTTCACCGGCGTCTTCTTGGCGGCGGCGGTCTTCTTGGCCGCCGTCTTCTTCGCCGGCGCCTTCTTGGCCGTCTTCGCGGCCGCCTCGCCCGGGGCCTTCTTCGCCGTACGGCCGCTCCGTCGCGCGGGCTCCTCGTGCCGCTGCCCGGGCTCGTCGTCGGGCTCGGCGCCCCGGTCGGCGGCTTCGGCTTCGTCGTCGTACTCGGCCCGGTCGTCGTACTCGTCGCGGTCGTCGTCGTACTCGTCACGGTCGTCGTCGCGGTCCGTGCCGGGCACCTTGGAGGCGACGCCCGAGAGCTGGTCGCGCACCTGGGAGGTACGGCCGTGCAGCCGGTCGGCGAGCCCGTTGATCTGCCGCTCGACCAGCGCCCCGGTGGCCGCCTTGCCGACGCCCTGCATGTCCTGCCGCAGCTGGTCGCCTATCTCCTTGAACTGCGGATTGTTCTGGAGCTGGCCGGAGACCAGGTCCGCGATGCCGCGCGGGGTGAGGTTGAGCCGCTTGCCGGCCACCGCCGTCCCCACCGCGATCGCGAATTTGAGTTTCTTCGTGCGTCCCAGCAGATAGCCGGCCCCTACCGCGAGGCCGAGTCCCACTCGATTCATGGTGTCGTCCCGTTGCCCGTTCCCGCGCTGCCGCGCGACGCGATCTCCAGCCGGTCCAGGAGTTCGTCCTCCTGCCGGTCGAACTCCTCCTCCGTGATCTCACCGGCCTCCAACTGCTCCTCCAGGCGGGACAGTTCAGCTCGTACGGTGGCCGGGTCGTAGTAGATCCGCTCGGCTTCCTGGAGTACCTGTCTGACGGCCCAGGCGCTGCCGCGCACCGGTGCGAACGGCAGCAGCAGCACCTCCGAGATCAGGCCCATTTCGTTCACTCCGCTCCGGTGTCGGCGCCGCCCGCCGCGGTGCCCGCGGGCTCGGCGGGGCCGGGCTCCACGAAGCTGTACGGCGGCAGCGGGCCGTTGATCCGCACCTCCAGGTGCGGCAGCTCCCGGCGGGCGCGCTCCACGGCCGCCAGGAAGGTGTCGGCGCGTTCCCGGTCCACCAGGAACGACACATTGGCCAGCCAGCCGGTGGACTCGGGTCCGACGCTGACCGCGTCGGCCTCCGGCTCCAGCACCCGCTGGACGGCGCCGGCGTCCTCGGCCTCCCGGGCCTGGACCGCCGCGGCGACCATCTCGCCGAGCTGGATCTTGCTCTCGTAACTCCCGCCGCCCGCCTGCCGGTTGGCCTCGGCCAGCGCGCGGATCTCCGGGCTCTCGGCCATCACGTGGTGCAGTACGGCCTCTTCCACGTGGTTGGCCTTGATGTTGTACTCGACCCGGCCGTCCAGGGCGTGCAGCCGCTCCTTGTAGTGCTCGGCGCGTTCGGCGAGCACGCCGGTGACGGACTTGTCGTCGGGGGCCACGCTGCCGAACCGCATCGGCAGCACACAGCCCTCCGCGCCCGCCTCGGCGAGCACGTTCTGGTGGGCGAGCAGGTCCTTGCGCTTGGGCCGCAGCCCCTCGGGGGCGTCACTGACGACGGCCGCCAGGTCCCCCTCGGTCAGCACCCGCACCTTGCGCGGCGGGTCGCCGACGCCGGCCAGGTCCTCGGGGAGCGCGGGGTGCGCGCTCGCCGTGATGCCGTAGACGTACGTACTCACTCCTGCTCCTCCTTACGGCGCGAGGACGTCGACCTGCGGGCACGGGGGCGGGACTCGGTCTCGTTCTCGTTCTCGCCGCGGGCCTGCTTGAAGGCGTCCGAGATGGTCTCGGCGGCGCCGGACAGCGCGCCCTTGGACTTGCCGCGCGCGCCGGACTCGGTCATGGTCCCGACCAGGTCGGGCAGGCCCGGGTTCTTGCGCGGGCCGGCCTCCAGGTCGAGGCGGTTGCACGCCTCGGCGAAGCGCAGGTAGGTGTCGACGCTGGCGACGACGACCCGGACGTCGATCTTGAGGATCTCGATACCGACCAGGGACACCCGCACGAATGCGTCGATGACGAGCCCCCTGTCCAGAACGAGTTCCAGCACGTCGTAGAGGCCGCTGCTGCCGCCTCCGCCGCCGGTCTGCTGTGCCGGTACGACAGTCATTCCGGCTGATCCCTCCTTGGGTCGGTGAATGTGGGTGTGAGTCAGTGAGTCCGCGTGGGCCGGCTAGTGACCGCCGCGGCGCCCGTCGGAGCGGCCGCGTTCGTAGCGGCGGACCCGGCGGTAGCCGGTGAGCTGCCCGTCGGAATCCAGTTCCACCTGGTAGCTCGCCATCAGGCTCATCGTGTCGGGGACGCGCTCCAGTTCGAGCACCTCGACCTCCAGTGCCCAGCCGTCCTCCGTCTGCTCGAAGGACGACACGGACTCGGCGGTCATCCCGGTCAGCTCCGCGAGCTGGGCGCGCGCCTCGCGCAGCACCTCCATCGGGCGGGGCCGGCGCGACTCGCCGGAGTCCTGTGACTTCTGGGACTTCTGTGAACTTTGTGAACTCTGTTGCGTGGGTTGCGAATCGGACGTGTTCTTTGTGTTCGACATGGCCACCTCCCCCTCCGTGTGGCCGCAAGCGTGTTCGCCAAACCTCCATGAGCACACGCATCTGTCCCACGCAACTCGACAGGGGTCAGCCGTGCCGCGACTCCAGCCGTCGCCGGGCCGGTCCGAGGCCGCGGGCGCGCCGCATGACGTCGGCCCAGGGGTCGGTGCGGGCCTGCGCCACCGCGTCCGCGACGGTCCAGCGGCGGGCGTGCAGCGCGGGGTCGTCGAGCTGGTCCCGGGTGAGCGGGGTGGCCACGGGGGCGCCGGGCTTCGCCCGCACGGTGTACGGCGCGACGGCGGTCTGCGCGTAGGCGTTGCGCTGGACGTCGAGGTAGAGCCGGTCGCCGCGGTCCTTCTTGCGGGCGGCGGTGGTGAGCCGGTCCGGGTGGGCGGCGGCGAGGGTCTCGGCGACGCGGTGCGCGAAGTGGCGTACCTCGTCGAAGTCCGGCCCCCGGCGCAGCGGCACGATCAGGTGCAGGCCCCGGGAGCCGGTGGTCATCGGCGCCCACGGCAGCCGCAGCGTGTCGAGCAGTTCGCCGAGCAGGTGGGCGGCCTCGCGGACGGTCTCGAAGTCGTCGACGCCCGGGTCGAGGTCGAAGACCATCCGGTCGGGGTGGTGCGGGCGGTCGGCGCGGGAGAGCCAGCGGTGCAGGGTCAGGGCCGCCTGGTCGGCGAGGTGCAGCAGGGTCGCGGTGTCGTCGCAGACCGTGTGGCACACCGTGCCGCCCGCCTTGGGCAGTTCCACGCGGCTGACCCAGTCCGGGTAGTGCTCGGGGGTGTTCTTCTGCATGAACACCGGGCCGTCGACGCCGTCCGGGTGCCGCTCCAGCATCAGCGGGCGGCCCCGCAGATGCGGCAGCGCGTACGGGGCGACGGCCCGGTAGTAGTCGACCAGGTCTCCTTTGGTGACCTGGTCCGCGGTGCCCTGGTCCGCGGTGCCCCGCGCCGGGAAGAGCACCTTGTCCGGCCGGTGCACCTCGACGGTGTGCCGACCGGCCCGCACGGTCCGCGCGGCGGCTGGGCTCACGGCACCACCGCCTGCTCCACCAGCAGCCGGCCGGCCGTGGCGATCGACTCGGCGTCGATGCCGGCCGCGTGCAACTGCTCGTCCGGGGCGGCCGACCCCGGCATCGTGCGCACCGCGAGCCGCACCAGCCGGGGCACCGGGCCGCCGTCCGCGAACGCCTCCGCGACCGCGTCGCCGAGGCCGCCCTCGGGGTGGTGGTCCTCGACGGTGAGCAGACAGCCGGTCTCCTCGGCGGCCCGGCGCAGGGTGTCCCGGTCGACCGGCTTGACCGAGTACAGGTCGATCACCCGGGCCGCGATGCCCTCCTCGGCCAGCGCGTCGGCGGCGGCCAGCGCCTCGGGCACGGTGACGCCCGCCGCGACGAAGGTGAGCCGGTCGTCCGGGCCGGCCGAGCGCAGCACCTTGCTGCCACCGACCGGGAACTCCTCGTCGGGCCCGTAGAGCACCTCGGCGCCGCCGCGCGAGGTGCGCAGATAGCGGATGCCCGCCAGGCCGGCCACCTCGGCGACCAGGCGCGCGGTCTGGTTGGGGTCGCACGGGTACAGCACGGTCGAGCCGTGCACGGCCCGCATCATCGCGAGGTCCTCCAGGCCCATCTGGCTGGGCCCGTCCTGGCCGATGGCGGTGCCCGCGTGCGAGCCGTTGAGGACGATCCCGGAACCGCTGACCGACGCCATCCGGATGAAGTCGTGGGCGCGGGTCAGGAAGGCCGCGAAGGTGGAGGCGTACGGCAGCCTGCCGCGCGCCGCCATGCCGACGGCCGTGGCGACGAGCTGCTGCTCGGCGATGTAGCACTCGAAGTAGCGCTCGGGGTGTTCCTTGGCGAACAGCTCCGCGCGGGTGGAGTCGCCCACCTCGCCGTCCAGTACGACGACATCCTCACGGGCGGTGCCCAGCGCGGTCAGCGCCTGCCCGAAGGCGTCCCGGGTGGCCGCCTGCCCGCCCTTCTCCCAGCGCGGCAGCTCCAGCCGGCCGGCGCCGTCCGGGTGCGGCGCCTGCGCGGACTTGGCGACCGGCTCCTGGACGTGCACGGTGATCGAGCGCGGCCCGCCCAGCTCGGCGATGGCCTCGGCCGCGTCCTTGACCGGCTTGCCGTGCAGTCCCTCGCGGTCCTCGGTGGCCGCGACGCCCTTGCCCTTGAGGGTGCGGGCGATGATCGCGGTGGGCTGGCCGCGGGTGGAGAGCGCCTCGCCGTAGGCGCGGTCGACTGCGTCCACGTCATGGCCGTCGATCTCGACCGTGTGCCAGTCGAAGGCGCGGAACCGGCGGGCGTAGGCGTCCAGGTCGTGGCCGTGCCGGGTGGCGCCGCGCTGGCCGAGCCGGTTGACGTCGACGATCACGGTCAGGTTGTCGAGCTGCTCGTACCCGGCGTGCTCGGCGGCCTCCCACACCGAGCCCTCGGCCAGCTCGCTGTCCCCGCACAGCACCCACACCCGGTAGCCGGTGCGGTCCAGGCGCGCGCCGGCCAGCGCGATGCCGACGCCGACCGGCAGGCCCTGGCCGAGCGAGCCGGTGGCGGTCTCCACCCAGGGCAGCCGCTGCGGCGTGGGGTGCCCCTCCAGCCGGCTGCCCAGCTTGCGGAAGGTGCGCAGTTCCTCGTCGTCGATGACGCCGGCCGCCTTGTAGGCGGAGTAGAGCAGTGGGGAGGCGTGTCCCTTGGACAGCACGAAGCGGTCGTTGCCCGGGTGGGCGGGGCGCTCGAAGTCGTAGCGCAGGTGGTTGGCCAGCAGTACGGCCATCAGGTCGGCGGCGGACATCGAGGACGTGGGGTGCCCCGAGCCGGCCGCGTCGGCGGCGCGGACGCTGTCCACGCGCAGCTGCTGTCCCAGTTCGACGAGTTCCTCGGTGTTCATGTGTCTCCTTCCGCGCGGTCGTCGTCGGTACGCCGGACGGGGCCGGGGGCCACGCCGGGACCGGGAGGCGGCTGGTCGGGCGGGGGTTCGACACCGGGGTCGGGGCCGGGGCCGGTGGGCGCACCGCGCGGGTGGCTCCTGGCCGGCTCGCCGCCGGGGTGCTCGGCGGCGGGTTCGCCGCCCGGGTGCGCCTTGGCCGGCTCACCGCCCGGCTGTCCCTTGGCGGCCTCGCCGCCGCGCCCGCCGGGCCGGGCGCTCTCGTCCGTCTCGTCCGTCTCTTTCATCCCGCTCACCGCGCGCCTCTCGCTGCTCGGCCCCGTGCAGAAACCCGCCGCCGCCCGGACCGCCGCCCACGCGTCGAGCCTTTCGCGTCCCCCTGGCCAGGACGCCCAAACGTGGGCGAGCGGCCCGTACCACCGGTTTCCGGCCCACCGCCCGGGTACTCGGGCGGCGGGCCGGCGACGGCTACATCACGATGACGCCGGACGCGGCGGTCAGGACGGTGCACCGGCTGTGGGCCAACGAGCTGCTGCCCGGCGAGCCGGGCCAGGTGCTGCCCTCACCGAAACACTTCGCGCAGGCGCAGACCCTGGTCACCAGATCGGCCCCGACGTCCGCGGGTTCTTCGACTTCTACCGGATGAAGGTGCTGCCGCAGGTGTGAGCCCCGGCGCCCCGGCCGTCAGGCCCTGCCGTGCGGGGCCTCGGGGTCGATGTCGTCCTGCCGGGGCTCCTGGGCCCGGGTCCCCGGCGCCCCGGGCGTCCCGGGCGCGGTGGGCGGCATCGGCGGGTACGGCATGCCGAGCCCGCTCGGCGGCGCGGCCGGCGCCGTCCCGCCGGGCACCCGCCCCTGGCCGCCGGCGCCGTGTCC